>USOM01000147.1 GCA_900556345.1 uncultured Clostridium sp.
GTATATATATTGAAATAAAAGATAATGATGGAAATATTGAAAGTAATAATATTTTTGTAACAGATAGTAAAGACTATGTTAGATTTGTTGACAATAAAGATCGATTTATAAGTGTAGATAATGATGAAGGTGTATATGTTACATATAAATTGGCCAAAACAAAAGGATATAAAATAGGCGATGAAATTTTATGGCATATTTCTGGAAACAATAAATATTATACATCTAAAATAGTTGGATTTAACAAAGACCCACAAAATCAAAATGTTACAATGACAAGAAAATATTTGGAGAGCTTAGATATTGAATATAAGCCAGATTCTTTATATACTAATGTGGATTTAAGTGAAAATAAAGATATTGCAGGTGTTACAGTAATATCCAACATAGATAAATTAAAAGAGGGAATGGATGGAATGCTAGAAACAATGAAAACAATGCTTGTACTTATTATTGTTATAGCAATTATCTTAGGTTCAGTAATTATCTATAATTTAGGAATACTTTCTTATACAGAGAAACAATATCAATTTGCAACATTAAAGGTTTTGGGATTTAAAGATAAACAAATTCAAAAGATATTTATTAGGCAAAATAATATTGTATCTGTTATATCTATAATTTTAGGATTACCGGCAGGATTTTATTTAACAGATTGGCTATTTAAAACGGCAATAGAAGAACATTATGATTTTGGAGCACATATAAATTTTGTAAGTTATGTTTTGGCAGCTATTGGAACTTTTGTGATTTCTTATGTTGTTTCTAAGATATTGGCTAAGAAGATTAGAAAAATAGATATGGTAACAAGTTTGAAAGGAAATGAGTAATAATGAATATATTTGTAGGATTAATGATACCATTTTTAGGAACAACTTTAGGAAGTGCAATGGTATTTTTAATGAAAAATAAATTAAATAAAAAAGTGGAAAAAATATTACTTGGGTTTGCATCAGGTGTTATGATTGCTGCTTCTGTATGGTCATTATTAATACCTTCAATAGATATGGCAACAGAACAAAAAATTACACCTTGGGTTCCAGCAGCAGTGGGATTCTTATTAGGTATTGTATTTTTGCTAGTTTTAGATAGTGTAATTCCACATTTACATTTAGAAAGTACTAAGCCTGAGGGAATAAAAACGAAATTAAAGAAAACAACTATGATGGTATTTGCGGTAACACTTCATAATATTCCAGAGGGAATGGCTGTTGGTGTTTCTTTTGCAGGAGCTTTAATTGGAAATACTGGAATAACAATGGCTGGGGCTTTTGCATTAGCAATTGGTATTGCAATTCAAAATTTTCCAGAAGGAGCAATTATTTCAATGCCTTTGAAGGCTGAGGGAATGTCAAAGGGAAAAGCATTTTTATATGGAACCTTATCTGGAATTGTGGAGCCAATAGGAGCAGTAATTACAATATTACTTACAAATTCGGTTGTTCCAATTTTGCCATATTTGTTGGCTTTTGCAGCTGGAGCAATGATTTATGTTGTTGTTGAGGAATTGATTCCTGAGTCACAAAGTGGGGAACATTCTAATATTGGAACAATTGGTGTGGCAATTGGTTTGGTGATTATGATGATATTGGATGTGGCGTTAGGGTAGAAAAATATAAAAATAAGAGCAGGTAATTTGTTTATAATTATCTGCTTTTAATATGCAATATGAATAAACAGCTAAATATAGGCAAAAATAACACCATACCACCCTTATTTACAAAATACCATATATGGTATATAATACCTAAGAAGATAGGAAAAAGGAAGTATGGACGTAATAGATGAGTTAGTAAGATTATTTAAAAAATTTAATAGATAGGAAGGATGATAAAAATGAAAGAAATAAAATTAAAAATAAATGGAATGATGTGCGAAGGATGTGAAAATAGAGTAAAATCAGCTGTATCTTTGATAGAAGGAGTAGAAAAAGTAGAGGCAGACCATAATACTGGAATTGTAATAGTAACATCGAAAGAGGATATAGATATTTCTAAAATAAAAGAAAAAATAATAGATATTGGATATGAAATAGAGGAATAAAAATATGAAAAATCTAATTTTATCAATTGATGGAATGACATGTAGTGCTTGTTCAAATGGTTTAGAAAAATACTTAAACAAGCAAAATGGAATATTTAATGCAAGTGTAAACCTAGTTATGGCAAATGCTACAGTAACTTATGACGAGAAAATATTAAACCAAGAAATAATAGAAAAATATGTAAAACAAGCAGGATTTAAAAGCTTAGGAGTATTTAAGGAACTTAACTTAGAAAAAAATAATAAAAAAGAAAAACAGAAATTTATTATTTTTACAATTCTAGCAATTATTTTAATGTATATTGCAATGGGACACATGATAAATTTACCTATTATAAGCTTTTTAGACCCACATCACAATCCTATAAACTACACGTTAAATCTACTAATATTAACAATTACATTTTTAATATATGGATTTGATATTTTAAAAAATGGATATAAAAACTTAATTCATAAAATACCGAATATGGACACACTTGTATCAATAGGTGTTATAAGTAGTTTTATATATAGTTTATATGGTATGTATATGATACTTAGAGGAAACTCCCATTTTACAATGAACTTATATTTTGAATCTTCTGCAATAATAATTTATTTTGTAAAACTTGGAAGATATATTGACAGAATAAGCAAAGACAAAACAAAAGAGGCAATACAAAAATTAACTCAAATTACACCAAATCAGGCAATTATTGATGTAGACGGAGTTCAAAAACAAGTGACTCTTGATGAAATAAAAAAAGGTGACATAGTGATTTCAAAAGCAGGAGATAAAATTGCAGTTGATGGAGAAATTATAGAAGGAAGTTCGCATTTTGATGAATCTTTTATAACAGGTGAAAGCAAACCAGTAGCAAAGGCAAAAGGAGAAAAGGTAATTGCGGGAAGTTTAAATTTTGATGGATTTATAAAATACAAAGCAGAGAAAATTGGAAAAGAATCTACTGTATCTGAAATTGTAAAATTGGTTATAGAAGCAAGTAATACAAAAGCTCCAATAGCTAAAATTGCAGATAAAATTTCTGGTATTTTTGTGCCAAGCGTCATTGGAATTGCAATTGTAACATTTTTTGCATATTTGATTTTAGGTTATGACATAGGAACAGCTTTAAGTACATTTATTACTGTTTTAGTAGTTGCCTGTCCTTGTAGTTTAGGCTTAGCAACTCCACTTGCAATAGTAGTAAGTGAAGGTGTTTGTGCAGAAAATGGAATATTAGTAAAGAAAAGCGAAATTTTAGAAAATGCATCTAAAATTGATACTATAGTATTTGATAAAACAGGAACATTAACTTATGGAAAATTAAAAATTTCAAAAATATATAATTATAGTAATCTTTCTGAAAATGATTTGATTAGCTTAGTAGGAAGCATAGAAGAAAAGTCG
>USOM01000148.1 GCA_900556345.1 uncultured Clostridium sp.
CTGTAATATTTTGGTTTACTTCTGCAAGCATTTTTACAAGTGTAAATTGAGATTTGTTTGTATCTTGATATTCATCTACTAATACATATCTAAATTTTGATGAATAATAATTTGCTATTTCTGGCTTTTCGTTAAATATTTTTATTGTGAAATTTATTATATCGTCAAAATCTATTGCATTATTTTCTTTTAATCTCTTTTGATACAATTCATAAACTGTTGCTATTCTTTCTCTTCTAAAGTCTCCATGAACTTTAAATGCATATTCTCCAGGTTCTAGCATATCGTTTTTTGCATTACTAATTTCTGCTTGTACCGCTTTTTCTGAAAATTGTTTATCATCTATTTGTAGTTCTTTTAAGCATTTTTTTATTAGTGATTTTTGGTCAGATGTATCAAATATTATAAATGAACTATCATACCCAATTTGATCTATATGTTTTCTAAGTATTCTTACACATATTGAGTGAAATGTTCCCATCCATATATCTTTTGCTGTTTCTCCAACTAAACCTGCTATTCTTTCTTTCATTTCGTTTGCAGCTTTGTTTGTAAATGTTATTGCTAGTATATTCCATGGTAGCACATTTTTTTCTTGTATTAAATATGCTATTTTATGTGTTAATACTTTTGTTTTTCCACTTCCAGCTCCTGCTATTACTAGTACTGGTCCTTCTGTGTTTACTACTGCTTCGTATTGTTTATCATTTAATCCATTTAGTATTTCTGGCATTTCTTTTTCTCCTCCACTTGCTCAATTGGGACCATTAGGGTCGGTTCTTTTTGGTCCCAATCGAGCATTTTTATTTGCTTTTGTATTATATATTTTTTGTCTTTTGTTGTCAATAGTTTGCGAATATTTGTTTTGTTAAATTTTGTTAATGTACTAACCAAACTTGACAAAAAATCTTTTTTTGTTAATATATTAAAATTAAATTTTAGTTGCTAAAATTCCAATAATAAAACCAATCATATTTCCGAACAGCACTCATTCTCCCCTTATAAAGTTTATTTGATTCTGGAATTAATTCACCTGAAACAATATAAAGCATTGCCCCTGCTGCAAAACTTAAATTTATTGCTATAATAGTTTCAGAAATACTTCCAATTATAGCTCCAAAGAAAGCTCCAATTCCTGTTGTAACACCTGATAATACAACATAGAAAATTACTTTCCATATTTCCATTCCTCCATTTTTCATTGGAACAGCCATTGATATTCCTTCTGGTATATCGTGTAAACAAATAGCAATTGCAAGACCTATACCTAATTTTGTTGATGCTTCAAACCCTGAACCAATTGCTAATCCTTCTGGAAAATTATGTATTGCAAGTCCAATGCTTACAATAATTCCCGTTTTTAGTAAATTATTTGTTTGTAATTCTCTTTTTTGATTGAATTTTTTGCTTACTAATAAATCACAAAATATCATTGCTATTATTCCTAAAAATATGCCAAATATTACAGTAAGTATATTTGCTATTCCCAAAGCTTCTGGTATTAAATCAAAACATATTATTGACATCATTAGTCCTGACGCAAATGATAGTATGAAACTTAAAAATTTATTTGACACATTTTTGAAAAAACATCCTATTATTCCCCCAAGTGTTGTTCCAAATGTGCCAAAAAATAAGCCTAATAGTGTGGTTTTTATTATATCCATATTTTCACCTCTATTAGACTTTATTATAGGTTATATAATTTTATTCATTTTTGTGTTTACTTCTTTATCATATACTTTGCCAATAATAATATAATATATTCTTGTCAACATCATAAACCCCTATTTCCCAACCTGTTGCTTCTTCTTTTGTAAAATTATGTTTTTTGTTTTCATCACTTGTTCTACATACTAATTCATAATAGTAATATCCATTTTTTATTTCAAGCACTTCTTTATTGTATTCAAAATCATCTAATATACTATCATCAAGTCTGTTTTTACTCCATTTTGAATTATAATCTAGTTTTTTTACTATGTCCTGTCCATTTTCTTTTGAAAATTCATATACATAATAATCTAATCCATCATATTGAATTCCCTCTCTTACACTATAAATTTCTCTTTTGATATAATTTTCAGTCTTTACACCTAAAATATTACTATAATTATTATGTGTACCATAAATATAACTTTTTAAATAATATAATTTTTCATTTTTCAAATCAAATATTGCATAAATTCCTTTATTATCATAATAATATAAGTTTTCTCTATCTAATTCTGTCCTTTCTTCACCTACCTCTTCATAAAATCTCTTCATCTCATATTCATAAAATTTGTTTTGGCTCCAATAATTACTTTCTTCTAATTTATTTTTAAATTTATCGTTTTCTCCAATCATATTCAATTTATATACTTTGTATTTCATTAAATAATCATCTTCATATGCAGTATAATAATCTATATTGTATGACTCTAGTTCTAAGTCTAATTTTTTATAGTCTTCATCTACCTTAAATGTTACTTTTGATATAATTATGTAAAAAATCAAAAATACTGTAATAGTTCCCCATAATATAAATACAAATTCTTTTAAATCTTTTTTTATCAATATGAACACCATCCTATAACATTAAAATTCTCCTTCTTTCGTTTCAAATTTTATTTCAACATCATATACTTTTATAACTCCATATTTACTAGAGGCTACTCCTAAATTATTTAATGTTGTTGATAATATATCTTTCGTTTTACTGTTTTCTTCATCTGCATATTCCCTTAACTCTTTGAAATCTGTAAAATCATAGGTATCTTTAATTTCAATTTCTAAATTCCATTTATTATTTTCGTCTTTTGTTCCTTTAACCAATAATGTCGCATTATGGAGAGCATAAAGTAAATCAGCATCATCAAATCTAATCAAAGTATCTTCTCTTAGAGATTTTTTGTCGACAATAAATTCATTTGTATCTTTTCCATATTTTTCTGTCAACTGACTAAGTTTATTCTTAAATGCTTCACTTTCCATTAATATTCCTTTTGTTTTATCATCTTCTAAAAGTAAATCACTTGGTTCTTTTCCAAACAAAGATAGTGAATTTGTAAGTAATTTAGCAGAAAGAGGCTTATTAGTGAATAGTCCACCTATAACAACAATTTGCCAAAACATATATTGCATAGAGTAAAATACAGCATATGATATTGGATTGTTCTTCTTTGTTAAATCAAATATAAAACTTAAACTTTTTATATAATCATTAGCAACTTCTTCATCTATTTCTTTCCAATTTATATTTTGAAAATCTTTTATAATCTTTTCGAATTTCCGGTAATAATTAAATAATTTATATATATCATTTAGTGTAAAAGTCATTAATTCAGATGTATCTTTAGAAAAAGGCGTTATATTTTTTATATCCTTTAACATTTTTTCTTCTATATTTCTCAATGCATCAAAGTTCATATTCTTTAAATAATTTAGTGC
>USOM01000149.1 GCA_900556345.1 uncultured Clostridium sp.
TTTTAATATAGTTTCATCGTAAATTTTAGCAAAATAAAACATATTTTTATACTTTTTTTCTAAGTAATTTATGTCTCTTTCAGAATTTATATCTACTTTTCCTGTTAAAATAATTTTTATTAGTGCCTCTTTTTCTATGTCTTTTACACTATTGTCTATTTTTTCTTCTACATCCAAAGTTGTTAAAGTATCTGTTGTGTCAACATTTACTTCGTATAGATGCCTTCCAGCAAATGGAATGAATTTTGATGTTATCTTATTTTCTTCCTCATCTACATCTAGTAAAACAAATCCTTTTTCACCACATTCATCAAATCCTCTTCCTTCTAAGCATCCAGAATAACAATAAATTCCTCTACTATCGATTCTTTCTTGTTTAAATTTGTGAATATGTCCTAAGGCTAAATAATCAATATTTTTGTTTTTTAATGACTGAATATTTATTATTTCAGCCTTATCTTTTTGGTCATATTTTACCTCTTGTCCGTGAAGAGTTACAATATTTATATCGTTTTTATTTAACATTAATGTGCTATAAATTTCATAATTACTTACTTCGCCAAATTCAATTCCAGAAATTACTACTTTTCCATATCTATAACTTGTCCAACCTGTATTGGTAAATAATTTTAAATTTGATGGTATTTCCTCTAAATCTAATATAAAACTTGCTTCATCGTGATTTCCTTTTAAATATATAAAATCAATTTCTGGATGTGAGCAAATACTGTCTAATACTACGTTTTTTGCTTTTACAGTTATATTTTTCTTGTCAAACATATCTCCCGCAATTATTATAATTTTAACATCATTTTTAGATGCATATTCTACCATATTTTGATATGTTCTTAGAATTTCGTCTCTACGCTCTTTGGCTTTCATACTATCTAAATTAGATTTCATTTTAGAGTCTAAATGTAAGTCACTACAGTGAATAATTTTCATTTTATCATTCCTTTCTGGCAACATTTTTGCCTCATTTGTATATATTTTTTTTGTTTTCAGTAAAAAAATAGAAAAGAGGAGTGTGTTCCCCTTTTCTAATTATTTACATCCGTCACAGTGAGAACAACCACCACTACAACCATTTCCTTTATCTTGGTCATCATTGGGATTTCCATTCCAATCTAATTCTATTAAATTTCCACATTCTGGACATCTAATTTCATTAAAATCCTCGTCAATTTCAGCGTCAAATTCATAGTTACAATATGGACAACTTATTGTAAAGTTTTCTTCTTGTACTTCATCATATATATCTTCATATACATTATCCATTTTATCATTTAATTCCTGAATTAAGCGGTCTGCTTGTTCTTGTTTTTTTATTAAAGCATTTAATTTATCTTCTTTATAATCCATAATTTTTTCAATTTCGCCTGCCATAAAATCGACTAAATCCGCTGTTCTTTGTTTTACATATAATAATTCTTCTTTGTCTTTTATGTTCTCATCTAGGTCTTTAAAAAAATTATTCATTTCTTTTTTTAAGTTTTCTAACATAATTTGCCTTTCTTTTTTCGCATTGGGACCGTTTCCTTTTGCGAAAAATTTCCCATTGGGACCGTTTCCTTTTGCGAAAAATTTCCCATTGGGACCGTTTCTTTTCGCGAAAAGAAACGGTCCTTTCGCCAAAAGAAACGGTCCCAATATGAAAAATTATATTCTTTCCATATATTCACAAGTACGTGTATCTACTCTTAATACATCACCAATATTTACAAACATAGGAACTTGTAATTCTAGTCCTGTTTCTAATGTTGCAGGTTTTCCTGATGTTGTTGTTGTGTTTCCAGCAAATCCTGGTTCTGTATATGTTACTTCTAGTTCTACAAATATTGGAGGTTCAACAGCAAATACTTTTCCTTTGTATGAAAGTATTTTTACTTGCATATTTTCTTTTAAGTATTTTAAGCAATCTCCTAATTGTTCTTTGTTTAATGGCATTTGGTCATAAGTGTCATTATCCATAAAGTAATATAAGTCTCCATCATTGTATAAATATTGCATTTCTTTTTTCTCTATTTCTGCTCCTGGATATTTATCTGATGGGTTAAATGTTTTTTCTAAAACTGCTCCTGTTATTACGTTTTTTAATTTTGTACGTACAAATGCTGATCCTTTTCCTGGTTTTACGTGTTGGAATTCTACTACTCTATATACGTTTCCTTCCATTTCGAATGTTGTTCCGTTTCTAAAATCTCCTGCTGAGTATACTGCTGCCATATTGATTTTCTCCTTTCAAATTTTCAAATTATCTATTTTTTATGTTTTCTCATTTTTAAATCTATCTTTCCGATTTAAAGAGCTTCGATTATTATACACTCTTTATCCGATTCTGTCAAGGCAATTGCGCCTTTCTTTGTTACTAGCACTGTATCTTCTATTCTTATTCCAAAATTTCCTGCAATATATATTCCCGGTTCATCTGTTATTATCATGTTTTCTTTTAAGCATGTATCGTTTTTTATTCCAACAATTGGTGCTTCGTGTATTTCTAGTCCTACTCCGTGTCCTAAGCTGTGTATTAGTGTTTGACCATTTATGTTAAAGTCACTTTCTACACCTTTTACAATTGATTTTATATTTGCACCATCTCTTATTTGATTTAATGCTATTTTTTGATTTTTTAGTACCAAATTGTATATGCTTTTTTGCTCCTCTGTAGGTTTTCCTATAAATATTGTCCTTGTCATATCTGAGCAATAGCCATTTACAACACATCCCATATCTATTGTGATTATATCTTGTTTTTCAATTGTTCTATCTGTTGGTACTGCGTGTGGTTTTGATGAATTTTCTCCTGAGGCAACTATTGTTTCAAATGATTCTCCCTCACTATTATTCATATAATAATCATGTATTTTTCTTGCTATTTGTTTTTCTGTAAGTCCTGGTTTTATATAATTTTTAAGCATTTCAAAACAATTATCTGTTATTTCACAAGCTTTTTTTATATTTGCAATTTCGTCATCATCTTTTATCATTCTTAGTTGAATTAATAATTCTTCAGCTTCAACAAAATTGTTTATTTTAAATTTTCTTATATATTCTTTGTATTTTTTATATGTTAAATAACCTTCCTCAAATCCAACATTTTCACAAAATAAAAAGAAATTTTCATATTCATCTTTTGATATGTTTTTTTGGTCGTCTACAACAATATCATCAAATGGAGTTATTATAGAAGATACATATTCCATATATCTTCCATCTGTTATAAAAATATTTTCTTTTCTTGTTAAAAGCAAAATTCCTTCTGCTTCTATTTTTGTTAAATATCTTATATTTATTGGATTTGCTATTATCATTCCTTGTAAATTTAATCCTGCCATTTTATTACGAATCGCTTGCAATCTATCATTCATCTTTTATTCCCCTTAATTGTTTTTACTATATAAACCTAGTGT
>USOM01000150.1 GCA_900556345.1 uncultured Clostridium sp.
AATCTATTTCTTCCGCAATATTTTCGAAGTAATTTGTCATTTTTTCTATACTTTTTTCATCAATATTACCCATTTCTATTTTCTTTTGATTTTGGACATTATATATAGAACTGCCATTGTTCAAAATAAGATAGTTGAACATATTGATATCACATACATTTTTAACGCTTGACAAATTTCTTGCCGTTATTCCAACAATAATATAATTTTTTTCTTTTAATTTCATCAGTATTTTTTTGCTCTCTTCCGTAACATTTTTGTCACTTGTTAAAAGTGTCCCATCAAAATCCATTGATATTATTCTATAATTCATGTATTTATCTCCTTCGCGATAATTTCATACTAAATTTTATTAAAAAAGAAGTGCCACTTTATTTGCCTAAGCAGCCCTTCTCTTTAATATATTATAATTTATTTATTTCTTCCACAACAATTCTTATATTTCTTCCCACTTCCACATGGGCAAGGATCATTTCTACCAACCTTAGGTTCTTCTCTAACAACAGTTCTATTAACTTCTGGATTTTCTATAGAAGATTGTCCTCCGTCAACACTATTTATAGATTGCAAAGCAGCTTTAGTAATTTTAGCTGTTTCGCTTCTTCTTAAATCCTTTTGTTGTCTTAAATTCATAAGAAGTTTAACAACATCTAGCTTAATTGCTTCAATCATTTCATCAAACATTTCTGTACCAACGATTCTGTATTGAACAACTGGGTCTTTTTGTCCCCAACCTTGAAGACCAATACCTTTTCTAAGTTCATCCATATTATCAATGTGGTCCATCCATTTTTGATCAACAACTTTTAGCATAACAATTCTTTCTATTTCACGTAATTGTTCAGCTTCGATTTCTTTTTCTTTATCAGCATATTTTTCGTGAGCCTTTTCCTGTAAACTTGAAATAATTGCTTCTACATCTTCAGATTTATCTTTTAATTCATCTAACATATTTATTCCAAATGTGCTTACAATCTCATTTGATAAAGCTTCTATATTTAAAGTTAATTTTCCTTTTTCATCTGATTCATGGTATGTTTCAACTGTTGCTCTTGCAACCCAATCAATATAATTTGATATAACAGAGCTTAAATCCATTCCATCAAGAACTTGTTTTCTTTGAGAATAAATTTCTTCTCTTTGAACATTCATAACATCATCATATTTTAGGACATTTTTACGAATACTGAAGTTTCTTCCTTCAACTTTCTTTTGAGCATTTTCAACTGCCTTTGAAATCATTCTAACTTCGATTGGCATATTTTCATCAACATTTAATGCTGAATAAACTTTTGTTACTCTATCTCCACCGAAAATTTTCATTAAGTTGTCATCTAGTCCTATATAGAATTTAGATTCTCCTGGGTCTCCTTGACGTCCACTACGTCCACGTAATTGGTTGTCGATACGTCTTGATTCATGACGTTCTGTTCCTATTATTTTTAGACCACCTGCAGCTATTACTTTTTCTTTTTCTTCTTTTATTTGTTCTTGATATTTTTCATCTAATTTCTTAAATGTTTCTCTTGCTCTTAATATATCTTGGTCATCTGTTTCATAATATGTGTTTGATTCTTCGATTAAGTTTTCAGGAACTTTGTTTGCTTTCATTTCTTGTTTTGCTAAGAATTCGCTATTTCCTCCAAGCATAATATCAGTTCCACGTCCTGCCATGTTTGTTGCAATTGTAACTGCTCCAAACTTTCCAGCTTGAGCTATAATTTCGGCTTCTTGTTCGTGATATTTAGCATTTAATACAGTATGTTTAATTCCTGCTTCTTTTAATTTTTTGCTTAATAATTCTGATTTTTCAACAGATACAGTACCAATTAATATTGGTTGTCCTTTTGCGTGAGCTTCTTTTACACTTTCTACTATTGCGTTAAATTTAGCTCTTTCATTTTTGTATATAACATCATTTAAGTCTTTTCTCATTACAGGTTTGTTTGTTGGAATTGCAACAACGTCTAAGTTGTAGATTTCCTCAAATTCGCTTTCTTCTGTCATTGCAGTACCTGTCATTCCTGAAAGTTTTCCATACATTCTGAAGAAGTTTTGGAATGTAATTGTAGCAAGTGTTTTTGATTCATCTGCTATTTTTACTTTTTCCTTTGCTTCTAGAGCTTGATGTAATCCGTCATTATATCTTCTTCCATACATAATACGTCCAGTAAATTCATCAACTATTAATACTTGTCCATCTTTTACAATGTAATCTGTATCTTTTTTCATTACACCATGTGCGTGTAATGCTTTATTTATGTGATGTACGATACTAGAGTTTTCTATATCATTTAGGTTTTCTAGTCCAAATTCTCTTTCAGCTTTTTCTATACCTTTTTGTGTTAATGTTGCAGATTTTGCTTTTAAGTCTACAATGTAGTCATATTTTTCATTATCTTCTTGTTGGTCAAAGTCTTTAACATCTTCTTCTACTATAACTTTTGCTTGTAATTTTCTTACAAATGTATCTGCTTTTTTATATAAATCTGATGATGTATTTGCACTACCTGAAATTATAAGTGGTGTTCTAGCTTCATCTATTAAAATACTATCTATTTCGTCTACTATTGCAAAATGCAAACTTCTTTGTACTAGTTGTTCTTTATATATAACCATATTATCTCTTAAGTAGTCAAATCCGAACTCATTGTTTGTACCATAAGTAATATCACTATTATATGCTTCTTGTTTTTGTTTTGGAGTTTGTCCAGAAACTACAAGTCCTACTGATAATCCTAAGAATTTATATAATTTTCCCATCCATTCGCTATCACGTTTTGCTAAGTAATCATTTACTGTTATTACGTGTACGCCTTTTCCTTCTAAGGCATTTAAGTATACTGGAAGTGTTGCAACTAAGGTTTTTCCTTCACCTGTTTTCATTTCTGCAATTCTTCCTTGATGAAGTATAATTCCACCTATTAATTGAACATCAAAGTGTCTCATTCCTAAAACTCTTTTTGATGCTTCTCTAACTACCGCAAATGCTTCTGGTAAAATATCATCTAATGTTTTTCCGTTTTTTAATTCTTCTTTAAAATAAGCTGTTTTTTTAGTTAATTCTTGGTCTGATAATTTGCTTATTTCTTCTTCTAAACTATTAATTTTGTCAACTATAGGTCTTACTTTTTTAACCTCTTTTTCGCTGTATGATTTAAATAATTTCATATTCTTTTTCATCCTCTCAAATTGTTTTAAGTATTTTTCCCGTTTACTATATCACTAAAATTATTTTTTCGCAAGTTTTTTTGTAATATTCTTCACTTTTTAGAATAAATTTTTATTATAAATTAAATTTTATTTTAAGTCTTATGAAGGAAGGTTATTTTATGTTTTTATATAATTTGAAACTAAATGGTAATAGATTGGTTAAATTTTTATTTATTGTTA
>USOM01000151.1 GCA_900556345.1 uncultured Clostridium sp.
TTTTTTAGCAGAAATGAAAAGTACTTAAAAAGTTTTTTGAGTGCAATTATGGGAAAAGAAATAAAAATAAAAAAGGTAATGCATGATGCAAGATTAGAACAGTTAACAAAAGAAATGAAATATGGTATACTAGATTTAGAGGTTGAATTAGAAGGTGGAGAAATTGTAAATATAGAAATGCAATTAAAAGATAACAAAAATATAGAAAAGAGAACGACTTTTTATGCTAGCAAAAAAATAGTAGAACAATTAGAACCAAGAGAAGACTTCGCAAAATTAAAAAGAGTTATAGTAATTGCAATATTAAATTACACATTAACAGATTTACCAGAATATGTAACAGAAACTGTAAGGGTATGTAGAAACCATAAAGATTACGAAATGAATAATTTAGCTAAATATTATTATATAGAATTAGAAAAGTTTAGAAAATCTAATCCTAATATGAAAGAAAAGGTAAACCAATGGTTGTCACTGATTGATATGGAAAGGGGGGACCTATTAGAAATGGCAAAAAAGGAAAATAAAGAAGTGAAAAAAGCTGCCGAAGATTTTGATGTATTAACTGGAGATGAAGAAATAAAAAGATTGGCTGAAATAAGATTAATGTCGATTTTGGAAGAAAAGTCTGCTTTGGCAACGGCAAAAGAAAAAGGAACTAAAGAAGGCTGGAAACAGGGGATAGCAGAAGGAAAGAAGAAAGGCATTGAAGAAGGCAAAAAGAAAGGAATTGAAGAAGGAAAGAAGCAAGGCATTGAAGAAGGAAAGAAGCAAGGCATTGAAGAAGGAATAAAACAAGGTATCGCAGAGGGACAAAAGAAGGGGATAGAGGAAGGAAAGAAAAAAGGAATAGAAGAAGGCGAAAAAAATAAAGCAATTGAAATTGCAAAGAAAATGAAGCAACAGGGAATGAGCATTAAAACAATACAAGAAATAACTAACTTAGATTTCGAAGAAATAAAAAAACTGTAATAAAACTGTAACAAAACTGTAATAAAAAAGAAAAATAAATAATCTTGTCATACCCCTCAAACAATGTTAAAATAAAAACAGGTATGTAAAAAGAGAGGGAGGAAAACAAAAAATGAAAAAAATAGTAACAAGTTTTATTATATTAATAATAGCAATACTTATGTATCAAACAGTATATGCTACAGAAAGTAGTACAGGAGCAAGTGTAGTATTTAACTTTTCTGGAGATAGCAAAGTAACACAAGGAACCAAAACAGTAACATATACAATATCATTAGGAGACTTTGTAGGAATTCCAGAAAATGCAATGATGGGATATGAAGCAGTTCTTGAGTATGATAGTAATGTGTTTAATTCAGCTACAATAGAAGGATTAAATGATTGGACAGCACAATACACAGAATCAACAAAAAGATTGATAGGGGAAACAAGAACAAAAGGAGAAGCAAATAAGGAAATTGCAAAAATAACATTAACATTAAAAGATGATGCTCCAGCAGGAAACACAACAGTAAAATTAAATAATGTTTTACTAACTGCAAATGGCAACCAAGAATTCTCGTACACAAAAGAAGCAACATTGCAAATAGAAGCAAAAGCTGAAGAACCAAAAAATGATGACAAAAATAATACTACAGAAAACACAAATACAAACCAATCTGCTACACAAAATGAAAGTAAAAATCAAACAAATAGCAATACACAAAATCCAGTAGCAAACAACACTTCAAATGAATTTAAGAGTTTAACAAAAAAAGGTACAAGCAATAATTCAAAAGTAGCATCAGTTTTACCTAAGACAGGAACAGGAAGAATTGCACTAGCTGTATTTATGATTTTAATTATAGGAATTGGTTGTTTAATAAGATACAAATCAATTCAAACAAAATAATAAAAAATATCGAAAAAACTATTGCCTAAAAAGAGCAAAGATGATATAATGAATGCATAATAAAAAAGGGAGGATTTAATTATGAAAAAACTATTAACAATTTCAATTTTAGCAATTGCTTTAGTATTAATGGCCGTAACAGGAGTTAATGCAACAACAAACGACAATTTAGCTGAAACACTATACAATATAGGAGCTAAATATGGTATGACAAAAGCTGATAAAGTAAAAATTGAAAGATACTTAGCTGATTATCCAGTTACAGAATCAGAAGCTAATGCAATAGTTGCAAAAGCTAATGAAGCTGCAAAAGTAATGGATAATGCTGGAGTAACAGACTTCAATAAATTATCAAAAGAACAAAAAGCTGAAATAAAAACAATTGCTAATCAAGCTGCAAGTATAGTTGATGTAACATTAACATACAAATCTGGTTCTGTTGAAATATACAAAAACGGAAAATTAATTGAAACAGTTACTAATAACAATGGAAAACTTGCTTACACAGGAAATAATAATATGGTTTTAGTTGTTTCTTCAATAGCAGTTATAGCCCTAGCTTCAGTAGCAGTTGCTAGAAAGAAATTAGCTAATGCATAATTTAGTAAGAAATGCAATAAAAGCAACTATTATAGAATTAATAGTTGCTTTATTTATTACTGCAATTTTGATAGGTTTGGGTTATTTTCTATTTGGGGCTAAAATAGAAGAATATATGTCATTAATAAGCAAAGTATCAATTGGAGTAAGCAATGGAACCGATGAAGTTGAAACAATAATAGGGGAAAACAACAAATTAAAAAATTATCCTGAATATGGTGCAAAATATGCAACTATAAAAATACCAAAAATAGATGTAGATCTTCCTGTTTATTATGGGGATAGTTTAGACGTATTAAAAAAAGGAGTAGGACATTCAAGTGGAAGCTATTTTCCAGGAGAAGGTGGCTCAATAATATATATGGGTCATAATTCTAAAAAAATGTTTAGAAGATTCTCAGAATTACAAAAAGGAAACGAAATAGAAGTTACAACTACGTATGGAAATTTCAAATATAAAATATATGATATGCAATTAATAAACGAAACAGATGTAGATAAACTTCCAATTCGAAAAGATAAAGAAATTTTAATGGTATACACGTGTTATCCGTTCAACAACATAGGTTATGCAACACAAAGATATGTAGTATATGCAGAATTAGAAAGTTAGGAGGGAAAGAAAAGTGGCAAAAAAAATAATACAATACATAGTAGCTACAATATTAGCTTTAGCAATACTTGGGTTAATTATAATTAATATACTTTCTTCTTCTATATTAAGCAAAGAATATATTTTAGGAAAATTACAAAATCAAAATTATTACGAGAAAATATATCAAGAAACAGAATCTAATTTTGAGAATTATATACATCAATCAGGTCTTGATGAAGATGTGTTAAAAGATATAGTTACAAAGGAAAAAATAGAAAAAGATACCAGAATAATTTTGAATAATATATATAATGG
>USOM01000152.1 GCA_900556345.1 uncultured Clostridium sp.
ATCTAAATATTCCAAAAGATTTAAAGATTTATTTTGTAGATGTTGGACAAGGTGATTGTTCGTTAATTGTTACTCCAAATAATAAAACAATTTTAATAGATGGGGGAGGGAGTAGCGAGTTTTCAAAATCTAATTTTAATGTTGGAAAAAGTGTGCTTATGCCATATTTGTTAGATAGGCAGATTGCGGTTATAGATTATGTTATTTTTAGCCATATGGATTCAGACCACGCACAAGGATTACTTTATATTATGGAAAATATGAAGGTGAAAAACGCTATTATTGGCAAACAGTATGAGAGTTCGGGTAATTATGAGAAATTTATTAAGATTGCAAAGGAAAGAAAAATTAATGTAAAAGTTGTCGAAGTTGGAAGTAAAATAAACGTGGGAAGCGGAGTGTATTTTAATGTTTTGTGGCCAAGCAGTAGTAATATGATTTCGGAAAACGCTATTAATAATAATTCTTTAGTTTGTAAGTTAGTGTACAAGGATTTTTCTATGCTTTTTACGGGAGATATTGAGGAGGTAGCAGAAAAGGAGATTTTGAAATTTTATAAAAATAACCCAAAAGTACTGGAGGCAAAGGTGTTAAAAGTTGCACATCACGGTTCTAAAACTTCTTCATCAGTTGAGTTTTTAAATGTTGTTAAACCTAAATTTGCTTTGATTGGCGTTGGGAAGAATAATAATTTTGGGCATCCAGCAGAGATTACCTTGGAGAAGTTGAGAGGTGTGAACTGCAAGGTTTATAGAACTGATGAAGCAGGAGAGATTGAGATTAGGAGTAATGGAATGGAAATTTTTGAAATGGGGACGGTTCCATTTGCAAAAATAAATAATTGCGACTAAAAACAGTTGCATTTTCAATATGAAAGGAGTATAATAAAATGAGTAAATTTGAAAAAGAATTAATAGGAGTGATTTAGATGAAAAATATTATGACATACAAAGGTTATTGGGCAGAAATTAACTATAGTGAAGAAGATGAATGCTTCTGTGGAGAAGTAGAAGGTTTAACAAAAGATAGTATATCATTTGAAGGAACAACTGTAAAAGAATTGAAAAAAGATTTTAAGGAAGCTATTGACCATTATTTATCTGTATGTAAAGAGCGAAATGAAAAGCCAGATAAACAATGTAAAGGCTCGTTAAATGTAAGACTGGGAACCGACTTACATTGTAAGGCAAAGATGAAATCTATAGAGCAAAATATTTCAATAAATGAATTAATTAAGCAAGCTGTAGTTTCGTATTTAAAAACAAATTAAAAATAAAAAATGCACCAAAAAGACCTGGTCCCAATGGTGCATTTATTTCAAATAAACATTACCTTAGATTGTAATCATAAGGATGAATATTTGATTGAAACTGAATGTACTATAGACCAAATGATTATTGTAGATAGCTTATAAAAGGAGGAATTTTATATGAAGAAAAAAATTATAATTACAGCAGGTCCAACAAATGAAAGGATAGACTCTGTAATGAAAATTACCAATATGTCAACAGGAGCACTTGGTTGTGTATTTGCGGAAACTTTTATTGAGGATATGGACGATGAGATAGAAAAGATTTTTTATATTTCTACTAAAATGTCATATAAACCTCGCGTAGAAAGCTCAAAAATAGAGTATGTAACTATCGAGTCAACTCAGGATTTAATCAATGCGTTAAAAGAAATTTTCAGCCAAAATAAGATTGATATAGTGATTCATTCTGCTGCAGTAGGCGACTATGTTGGAAAATATTCAATAAGAGCAGAAGAACTAATCGATGAGATTTTAGAAACTGTTAAAGTAACGCCTACTAGTGAATTAACTGCGGAAAAATTAATGTCAATTTTTGAAAATCCTAGAGCTATTGCAGATAATAGTGGGAAAATGTCATCCTATGAACCACATTTAATGACAATGTTGGGTCTTACACCTAAAGTAATAGGAATGATAAAAAAATTAGCTCCAAATGTAAAACTTGTTGGGTTTAAATTACTTGACGGTGTAGACAAAGAAGAATTGTTACATGTAGCGACAAAGTTACGCAAGAAAAACAATGCAGATTACATTGTCGCAAATGATCTTTCTAAAATAGGGATGGGAAATCACTGGGCAATGATAGTTGGAAATGATGGTGTAATACAGGAGTGCAACACAAAAAAAGACATAGCTAAAGCAATTGAAACTTTGGTATTTTAGTACATTTTGAAATGGGGACGGTTCCTTTTTTTAAAAGGAACCGTCCCCATTTCGAAAAAAGCTGAATAAAAATAAATAAATATGCCAAAATATGTAAGAGGTGTATTTATTATGTGGAAAAAAATATTAATATCAATAGGCTTAATAATAATTTTAATAGTAGGTATAGAAATTTTTAATATATCAAAAAGAAATACTAATGAAGAAAAAAATAATATAGTAGAAAATGAAACAGAGGTCTCAGCAAGCAAGTATGTTAAAGATGACTGTTTAAACGAATGGGAAGATTATAGTAAAACTGTACAAAATGAAATTAAAGAAACAAGTAGTAGTTTAAGTGATGAAAACAGACATTACATTTTAAGAGAAAAAGATGGGATTATAAATGTCTATTATATAAATGAAAATGGAGAGGAAATTCTTTATAAAGTTACAGACATAAGCACAAATTATCTTAGTGAAGAAGATGTAAAGGATTTGAAAGAAGGGATAGAGGTAATTGGAATACAAAATTTAAACCAATTATTAGAAGATTTTGAGTAAAAAGAAAAGAGTGGTTTAAAAAATCACTCTTTAAAATCTTTACAAATTATATTTTTTCCATACATAATTCCTGCAAACAATGTCATACCAATAGCAATATAAAAAGCATAAATAGTAATAACAGAAAGTTCAGGAATTCCTTTAGATAACAAAGAAAGAACAATAGCAACAAAAAATAAAATAGTTGCAGCTTTTCCGTACCACATACTATGAACTGTTACAACTTTTTTCTTATAAAGAACAAATGCAACAGAAATCATAATAAGTTCCTTCAAAGTTAATACAGCTAGAATCCAAAAGGGGATAATGCCTTTTATAATAAGGGCTGAAATTGTACTAATTTGAGTGATTTTATCAGCCAAAGGATCCATTAGTTTGCCCCAATCTGTAATTAAATTATATTTTCTTGCAATTCTTCCATCTAACACATCTGTAATGTTAGCGGTTAAGAAAAATGCAAATGCAGCCCAGTAATATTCTAGTAAAATAAGTGCAAATATAATTGGTACGAGTATTAGTCTTATTATTGTTAAATAATTTGGTATGTTTCTTTTTTCAAATTTTGGCATTATGTTCCTCCTTTTTTGCCCCATTGGGACCGGTTCTTTTTGGGTCCAAGTT
>USOM01000153.1 GCA_900556345.1 uncultured Clostridium sp.
TATTTTTTGCAAATAATTACATTGAATAAATTTCTAATGGAGGAATTACTATGAAAATTTTAAAAAATAAAAAATTCAAATTATTTATAACTTTACTTATTTTACTTTCTTTATATGTATTTATTAATGCTTTTTTGTATGCTACAACAATATCAAATGACTTACAAAAAAGTGTATTTCGATTACATGTAATTGCAAATAGCAATTCAAAAAAAGACCAAAATTTAAAATATGTTGTAAGAGATACTATTATCAAATATATGAAAACAATATGCAATGAAAGTCATTCAAAAGACGAAACTATAGAAATTGTTTCTAATCATTTAGATGATTTTACACAAATTGCTAATCAAACAATTAAAGAAAATGGTTTTTCTTATACTGCTAATGTATCTTTAGGAAATTTTGAATTTCCCACAAAAAATTATGGTGATATTTCTTTTCCTTCAGGTTATTATGATGCTTTAAAAATTCAATTAGGAAATGCAGATGGTCAAAATTGGTGGTGCGTTCTTTATCCCTCACTTTGTTTTGTTGATGTAACTTCTGGTGTTGTTCCTCAAGAATCGAAAGAACAACTGCAAAATAGCTTAAATGAGGAGGAATATAAATTAATCTCTAATTCAGATACCTCTGTAAACTTTAAATTTAAGTTAGTAGAATTTTTCAACAAAAATAATATTATAACTGCAAAAAATTCTAATTAATAATTATAACTTTAATCATTTACCAATCCTCTTTGATTAAATAATCAAAATATTTATAAAAACGGTTGTAAAAACTTCGAGTTTATGATATATTACAATGGAAAATTTGAATAAAACTATAATATTTTGGGGGTATACAATTGGAAAAATTAGTAATAACTGGTGGAACTCCTTTAAAGGGCGAGGTTACAATAAGTGGCGCAAAAAATGCGGCTGTTGCAATTTTACCTGCAGCACTATTAATAAATGGAACTTGTACAATAAATAATTTACCAAATATAAGTGATGTAAAAATTTATTGTGAAATTCTAGAAAATCTTGGTGCTAAAATACACTGGAATTCTACAAACGAATTAACAATAGATACAAGAAATATAGATACAACAGAAGCACCAATAGATTTAACAAGTAAATTTAGGGCTTCATATTACTTATTAGGAAGTCTATTAAGTAGAAAAGGATCTGCAACTGTCGGAATGCCTGGTGGTTGTAAATTAGGTGCAAGACCTATAGATCAACATATAAAAGGATTTGAAGCATTAGGAGCAAATGTTGATATTGGACAAGGAAAAATTATAGCAAAAGCAAAAAAACTAAAAGGTGCATCAATTTATATGGATATTACATCTGTTGGAGCTACAATTAATGTAATGCTAGCAAGTGTTTTAGCTGAAGGTACAACAATAATAGATAATGCCGCTAAAGAACCTCATATAGTTGATGTTGCAAACTTTTTAAACACAATGGGTGCAAATATAAAAGGTGCAGGAACAGATACAATAAAAATAACTGGAGTAAAAGAACTTACTGGAAATGCTACATATTCTGTAGTTCCTGACCAAATAGAGGCAGGAACATTTATGGTAGCTGCTGTTGCTTCAAAAGGAAATATTTTATTAAAAAATTGCATAACAAAACACTTAGAAGCAATTACAGCAAAAATATGTGAAGTTGGAGGATCTGTTGAAGATTATGGTGATGCAATTAGGGTATCTTGCAATAAAAGACCTAATAAAGCAATTATAAAAACTTTACCATATCCTGGTTTTCCTACAGATATGCAATCACAAATGGGAGTAATATTATCAATTGCAGATGGAACATCTGTTATTAATGAAAGCATTTGGGATTCACGTTTTCAATATACAGAAGAGCTTAACAAAATGGGTGCAAAAATTACTGCTCAAGGTAAATCCGCATTTTTCGAAGGTGTAAAAGAGCTTAAAGGTGCTCCTGTTTATGCTTCAGATTTACGTGCTGGTGCTGCTCTTATTGTTGCTGGAATTGTTGCTAAAGGCACAACTGATATTTATAATTTAGAGTATATTGACAGAGGTTACGAAAATATTGAAGAAAAGTTCCGTAGCCTTGGAGCAAAAATAGAACGTGTTGAAGAAAATTAATTTTCTTCAACATTTTAATTGCAACTTAACAAATTGACAAGAAAGAAGAAATACCGATGTTAAATTTTTGTAGTTTATATAGTGGAAGTAGTGGTAATTGCTTATTTGTTGAAACCGAAAAAACAAAAGTACTAATAGATGCTGGTGTAAGTTTAAAGAAAATTGAGCAAGGTCTTGAAAGTATAAATGTTTCTGGAGCAGATTTAGATGCAGTAATTGTAACACACGAACACGTAGATCATATTCAAAGTGTTGGAAATATATCAAAAAAATTTGATATTCCAGTTTTTGCAACATCTAAAACATTTGATGCAATGCCAAAGCAAAGTGAGAAGATATCTGATAAAAACAAAAAAAATGTAGTAATTGATGAAAAATTTTCTATAGGAGATATTGAAATTTCACCATTTTCAATTCCACATGATGCAGCTGATCCTTGCGGATACACACTTTTTTCAGATAACAAAAAAATAAGTATTGCAACAGATATAGGTCATATGAATAATAATATTATTAAACATATTGATGGTAGTGAATTTATACTTTTAGAAGCAAATTATGACCCAGAAGTATTAAAATATACAAAATATCCATTTAAATTAAAAAGTAGAATTGCTGGGCCTACTGGTCATCTTTCTAACCAAGTAGCTGGACAAACAATAAATTATTTAATAAAATCTGGTCTAAAAAATGCTATTTTAGGTCATTTAAGTAAGGAAAGTAATTTTCCAGAGCTTGCCTACCAAACAGTTGTTGATGAACTTATTTCTAATGGTACAAATTTAGATAATTTTAATTTATCTATTGCAAGTCGTGATTTGCCTGGAAAATTACTAAATATATAATTAATATTTGTAGAGAAAATAAAATTTTAGAAAACTTAATTTTTATTGTAATTGCTTGCTCTTATAAGCAATTACTTTTTTTATACTTATTGGTGGTAAATATAAATAGAGGTAATTTTTATTTAATATTAAGGGGCTTTTATGATTCAATTATTTATTTTTATTTTGCTTTATTTTCTCTACAAGTTTAATAACTTTTTGGTATATTTATTTTTCCGAATTAATTTCTTTTATTAATTTTATTGATAAAAATCAAGTGTTTGAAATAAATGCTTATGATACTGTGGGAAAGAACTTGGGAACTATTGCATTAAGAGGAAATCAACTGATTGATAATTCTATAATAAGTAAAATTAATAATTTTTCTTATGAAGAAGGTTATGCTTTGAGTATATG
>USOM01000154.1 GCA_900556345.1 uncultured Clostridium sp.
AAAATTTAGTGCTAATAAATAAAATTTTTTAAGACATTTTCAAAAATGATTGACAGAATTTTGTTGGTCAATTTTCAAAGGTTTTATTGATAAGCCTAAAAAAAGAGAAAGAAGCTCTGCTCCTTTCCCTACTATTTCATACTCATTATAAAATTAACAATATTAAATACAAGTGTTGCAACCAAAACTAATACAATAAATCCTGTTAATTTTTCATTTTTTTCAATCTTTAATTCACTATATAAAATATTATATTTATTTTTAACATCATTATACAATTTCTCAATTTCAAGAACATCTTTAATATAAGTATAGTACAAACTTCCCATATCATCTGATGTAATTTCTTGAATCCATAATTTTTTAGTAAAATCTATAAATTTCTTTCTCGTAACCTCAATATCTTTTCCTTCTTTGAATTCATAATTCAATTTCTTTAAATAAACCTTTAAATACAAAGAAAGTATATATGTATAAAAATACTGATTTTCGTATTCTGATGGCAATACTGTATAATTATTTATGTCGCAGTCCGAACTTAAAAGATTTACACCAAGTTTAGAAATTCCCACTTTTGAATATTTAGAAAGCCCTATTACCTTTGAATTTTCACACATTACAGAATTTGTATTGCTATCGTTTGAAAGTATATTTACATATTTTAAAAAGTCATTTTTTATATTATCAAAAGATGTACTTACATTCCATGCATCTTGTTTTATACAAGTATATGAATATGTGTAAAATCTTTCGATATCTAAGTTTAATTTTAATGACTCTATATTAGGTCCTGTAATATTGTTTATAAAGTCTTGAAGTGCTTCTATATTCTCAAATGAATTTGCTTGAACTTTTATATTATCATAATTTCTTAGGTTGTTTCCTTCTTGATTTATGTCTCTGAATTTATAATTAAAATTCAAAACATCTGAAAATTCTTCGCTTCCTTCAATATTTGTTTTTAAATATAAAAAGCATATTCCTGTATTAAACAATACTAAGCCTATTTTCTGTATTTTGAAAAATATACTATTTTCATCTACTGTTTTACCTTGAATATCTTGCTCTAATTCATATTCAAATGTTACACTTGGATATCTACTTAAAACTGCCGCTCTTGTTTCTATAGGTAATTCTTCAAATTTGGCCTGTTTTGTTCTATCATCTAATTCAAATGTTTTAAACAAAAAGTCCTTCATTTTAGGTAGAAAATGTGTATATATTTCTAAATCCTTATCTTTTTTAAATACCCTTAACTTAAATCTTGGGTCTCTTAATAATTTTAATATATATTTACTATATTTACTTTCTTTCATAGTAAATGTTTGTATAAAATATGTATATTGATATCTTGTCTTTAGCTCCATTTTTTTACTCCTTTTTTTCCGATTTGGGACGGTTCCTTTTGCGAAAAGAACCGTCCCCAATGAGAAAAGTTATTTATCACAATAATAGTTCATATTCAAATCTTGTCCTAAGTGCCATTTTCCAATAAAGTCTATTACTAAATTATTATCTAAATTGTATGTTGGTTCTACAACTGTTTTTCCCTCTTTGTCTATTGACCCCCATACTCCGTCTTTTTTTACAGCTAGATAGCCATATTCGTTTTGTTCTTTTGCATCATCATATATATAGTCTATAACTACATTTCCTTTTGAATCCACATAACCATATTTTCCATCTTTTTTGCTTAAGAATAAATTATTTGATGGTAAAATATCTTTAATTTCTTTTTCCTCAAATTTGAAATTGTAGTATTTATATTCTTCGCCTTGTTTTATTTTCATATAGCCATCATCTGTATTTAATTCAGATAATATTCCTTCTATTTTTATTTCAAAATTTGAATTTAGTATTTTTGAATTGTAATTTTCATCTTCTGCAATATATATTCCGGCTTTTTTGTTATATTTTATTTCTTTATATTCAAATGCTACTTTTTCGTTTTTGTCTTTGTCTATTAGTCCTGTTTTTCCATCCTTTGTTGCTGCAAATATGTCTGTATTTATTTCTTTTAAGCTATCATATTCAGCTTCTATTTTGACATTTCCCTCAAAATCCATTAGTCCGAATTTGTTTTGCTTTTTATATATTATACCACTATTTGCAATTTGTTCTATTTCGTCAAATCCATCTGTTATTACTTTGTTTCCTTGTTTATCTATTAATATTTGTTTTCCATTTTCTTTTACTACAAAATATTTTTCTCCATATATGTTTTCTACTTTCTCGTAATTATTTTCTAGTACTTTTTCTCCAGATAAACTAATAACTCCATATTTTTTTTCTTGGTTTATTGTTATATAACCATTTTTGTAATCTGTTCCTAAACTTTCGATGTCTGAATATTCTGTATCTATTATTTTGCTTCCTTTATCATTTAAAAGTCCTTTTTTTCCGTCTTTTTCTACTATTATGCTGTTTTCTACTCCTTTTAATGTTTCTATGTTATCATAAGTGGTTGATGCTATTTCTTTTCCATCTAAATCTATTAATCCCCATTTGCCATCTTTTTGAACTTTTAAAACATTTTTTTCATACCAGATGTTTTCTGATTCATCATAGTTTTCTAATGCCTCTATTTTGTCGTAATTTGTTAATATTTCTTCATTTTTGCTGTTTAGTGCTTTTGTTTTGTATGTTCCATCTTCTTCGTTTACATCATATATACATAAAAATACGTCTTTACTTTTATCTATTATGATTGGCATTTCTTGATATGTTGGATATATTATGTTTTCTCCTTTTGAATCGATTACTCCCCATTTGTTTTCACTGTATAGTGCAAAGTAGTCTGTTTTTTCTATTGTTTTTGTATTTTTGGCTTTTGTAAATAGTTTTTTTATTGCAATTATCGCAATTATTATTACTATAATTGCTATTATGACTGCAAATACTTTTTTGTAGTTCAGCTTTGCTTCGTTGTCATATCTTCTACCTTTGCTCATTTTGTTCCTCCAATTATATATATTTTTTCAAGTTTATTCTACTATAAAAGTTTTTGATTGTCAATTTTTTAATTCACAATTTTTTATTAAAAATTTATGAAAAAGCTATTGACAAATATCACTATATCGTGATAGAATTATACTTGAAGGGAGGGAATATATGCCTGTTTTATCTAGGTTCTACGGCATTATCATAAGAATGTATTTCCAGCAAAGCGAACACAATCCTCCACATATACACGCTATATATGGAGAACATGTAGCTGCAATTGATTTTCAGAAAAAGAAAGTTATTGAAGGCGAATTACCACAAAAAGCATTAGAATTAGTATATGAATGGATTGATATTCACAAAAAAGAACTAAAAAATATATGGAATACACAAAACTTTAAAG
>USOM01000155.1 GCA_900556345.1 uncultured Clostridium sp.
AAATAATCTTCTTCTGATTTTCCATCCCACTCGAAACTATCTAATATATCACTTGTTTCATTAAATTTATCTTTTATAGCTTTTTCAATTTCTTGCTTTAATGCAATAGTTGGCACTCCTAGCTTTTTATAGTAATATTTATCTGATATATCTTTTGCAGTAAATGTTTCTTTATTTAAGTTCTCGGCAATTTTAGATTGCGGATTAAATTCTATGTCCTTTTTTGCTATTTCATTTTTTAAATCATTCCATATTAATTGAAATGTACCACACCATATTGTATTATTTTGCACTTCATCTTCTAATGACGCAGTTGTTATTATACCATCTGTTGTATTTAATTTACTCTCTTGGATATTTTTCTTTTCCTCTTGAGGTGCTTTTTTAGTAATATTATAGCCTGCTACCGCTATTAAAACTACTATTAATATCGCACTACATATTATTATTATTTTTTTCATATTTAAAATTCCTTTCTATTTTTTCTTTTGGTCTTTAATAACCATCATTCATATTATATATTTATCTTTTTTATTTGTAAATATTTTCCACGTTTTATTTAAAACTATTTTTACAAAAAACAAAAACAGCCAGTAACTAAATGTTACTGGCCGCCCCATTTTCAACATTACATTTTATTTTCTGAAACCTTATAAATGATAACTTTTTTTTGAGATTTTTCTATTCCATTTCTAATCTCAAAAAAAGCATGTCCAGAAAATTCTCCAGATACTTCAAGAAAAATCGTTTCATCAGTGCTTATCTTGTCTAAACATTTACAGATATTTTCGGCTCCATCAATGAATCCTCTTTCTAATGAATAACATACTAATCCATAAAAGTGAATTCCTTCAACCTCTTTTTCTATAACTGTTCCCATTCTACACACCCCAATATTAGCAATTTCTGGCCAATATTTAGTTGCGATTTCTTTTGATAAACCTTTTTCATTCCTTCCTTCAGTATTTGCTATAAATGCAATGTGAACATTTCCTCTTCCTTTCAGAATTTCATTTCTTTTTGCCCGTTTGCTGTTAATAATCATAGACTGCTCCTCCTTAAAATTAGTATCTGAAATTGAGTATGTTTTTCAAAATTCGAAAAACATTATCTGATATTTGGATCTTATTTATTATAAGGCATTTTACATAATATGTCAATTATTGATGATACTTATATATAAATAAAAATCCCAAGCATATCTTACGAACTACTTGGGATTTCTATGGTGCAGATGGCCGGAATCGAACCGGCACGCCTTATTCAGGCGCAGGATTTTAAGTCCTGTGCGTCTACCAGTTCCGCCACATCTGCATATAAACTGGTATATGTCCTAACGACATTGTGTATTATATTATTAATTTATAAATTTGTCAATACTTATTCTAAAATTTTTCTAACAAATTTCGTCAAGTAAATTGCAATTCACTACTCTCAAAATAAACCCGAGGCATAAGAAGATTACTATATCTACTTTTGCCTCGTTATGAAAAAACTATTATCTTTTACTATGTATTTTCAGAAGTGCTTCCTCCATCGAAAGGAATAAACTTACTTACAACACTTTCTTTTACAGTATCTGCTGCTCTAAATGTTATAAAAGAATTGTTAATTTTATTATCTACCATTTCTTCCATTTCATCTTTGTTAGAATGTTCTGCTAAAACTAGTTCACTTACTAAAATTTGTTTAGCATTTGTAAGCATTTTCTTTTCACCTGTAGATAAACCTTTTTCTTTTTGTTTAAAGCTTAAGTTTCTAACTACATCTGCAATTTCGTAAATATCTCCGCTTTTTAATTTATCCATATTATCTCTATATCTTTTATTCCAGTTTTTGTTCATTTCTGTTTCATCGTGCTCTAGAACTTCAAATACTTTATCTGCTGAACCTTTATCTATAATAGATCTTACTCCTACTTGTTCTGCCTTTGCTATTGGTACCATTACCTTTACTTCTCCTGGCATTTTTAAAATGTAGTATGATTGTTTTTCTCCTAAAACATCTTTTTCCTCTATTGAATCAATTGTTCCTGCTCCGTGCATTGGATATACTATTTTGTCTCCTATATTAAACATGTACAACCTCTCCCTTCACTTATTTATGTTAACAAACAATTGTATCTCTATGTCATCAACAATTCTATTATACTACAAATTGGAGAAAAAGTCAAAATTTTCTAAAATCGTTTTTTAGACTGATATTATGTGAATTACAGCCGTTTTTGCCTTTTATTTCCAAAAATTTTTTTAATTTTTTTTCATTTCCGCAGATTTTATTATGTTGTCAATCAATAATGCATTTGTTACAATTCCTACTCCGCCAGGAACAGGAGTTATTGCATAAGCTTTTTCTTGTACATTTTCAAAATCAACATCTCCGACCATCTTGCCATTTTCGAAATTTATACCTACATCAACAATTATGGCGTCATTCTTTACCATCTCTTTTTTCAAAAATCTAGCTTTACCTATTGCCATTACTATTACATCAGACTTTTTTAATATTTCTTCTATATTTTTGGTTTTAGAGTGACAAATTGTAACTGTGGCATTTTTATTTAATAACTGTGGAATTAATGGCTTTCCAACAATATTGCTTCTTCCAACAATTGTTACATTTTTTCCAGTTAAATCTATATTATAATAATCTAATATTTCAATTACAGCCTTGCTTGTACAAGGTATATTTACATCTTTTTCACCTGCAAGTAGCTTTCCAAGATTTAAGTTGCTAACCCCTTCTATGTCCTTTTCCGCTGGAATTTCATTTATTAAATTAGACATTTTTTTTGATAAAGGTTGTTGAAACATTATTCCTGTAAAATTTTCATCATTTTTGATTTTCTCAAAATTTTTAACAAACTCATCTTCATTTAAAGCTAATTTTAATGTAAATCCAATCCCATACTTCTCACAATTTTTCTCTATTCTTTTTATATAAGTAAGGCTTGCTTCATCACCTTTTATTCCTAAAACTGCAATATTAGGCTTCTTTTCTAAATTTTCTATTCTTTTTTCAAAATCACTTTTAATGTTTTCTGCTACACTTTTTCCTTCTAATAATAATTTCATTTTTACATTCCTTTCTTTTTGCAATAAGATCGTTTCTTTTTCTATTAGGACCGTTTCTTTTCGCGAAAAGAAACGGTCCCAATGAAAAAAGAAACGGTCCCAATACGAAAAAATCCAGTCATTCTTTAAAAAATATATCTTCTACAATTATTCTATCTTTTTCTAAGAATCCTTTTACCATAATTTTATCACCTATGTCAAGTTCTTTATAAATAAAATCTGCCCTTTCATTATAAGCAAACATTTTTATTTCCATTGATTGTTC
>USOM01000156.1 GCA_900556345.1 uncultured Clostridium sp.
TGTTAAAATACTTCCATATTTGCATAATACATCATAAAAATATTTTCTTTTTTCATCATCTTCAAGTAGTTGCTCATATTCTTCTAAATCACTTTTATTCTTTATATCACTGAAAATATCTTTTAATTTTTCATATAATTCAAATAATTTATCTATTTCAGTATCAATGTAATAAACAGTATTATTTATATCGCTTTCTTCAAATTCTTCTAATCCTGCTTCTTGATACATTGTTAATGCTTTATCTAATTCACCTAATAATCCTCTATAATCCACTATATATCCATAATCTTTTCCATCACAAAGTCTATTTACTCTGGCTATAGCTTGTAATAAATTATGTTCTTTTATCTGCTTATCTAGATATAATGTAGAAGCTCTAGGTGCATCAAATCCAGTTAAAAGTTTATCAACTACTATTAAAATATCTATATCACCACTAATAAATTTTGATTTTATAGTTTCTTCATATTCTTCTTCATTTTTATAGTTTTCGAGTGTATTGATATAAAATCTTTTTACTATATCAGTTGTTTCTTCATTTATATCATCTTCTCCTTCTCTCATATCAGGTGCAGAAATCACAACTGCAACTTCTAATTCTGGGAATTCGCTTCTAAAAATATTATAGTATTTAACTGCTTCTACTTTTTTATTACATGCAAGCATTGCATTAAATCCTGTTCCTTTTAAAGTTTCATTATAATTACTTGCAATATCCCATGCTATTAATTCTAATCTTTGTTCAGATGAAGCAACTTTTTCAAATCTGCTCCATTTTTGCATCACTTCGTCTTTAGCTTCTTGTTTTAAATTTTTAGTTAGCATCTCCAGTCTCATATCTATGGCTTCTCTTGTAACTTCTTGATCTACCATTTTACCTTCATAAATTAAAGGAACAATCGCTTTATCTTTTAATGCATCATCTAAAGAATATTTATGAATAAGTCCACCAAATTTATTAAATATGTTTTTATCTTTTTTCATAATTGGAGTTCCAGTAAATGATATATATATTGCTCCTGTAAACACTTCTTGCATTCTTCTATTTATTTCGCCATATTGAGTTCTGTGTCCTTCATCAACTAAAATAAATGTATTCTTAGCATCAACTTTTACTCCACTATTTACAGCTGTTTCAAATTTATTAACAACTGTTGTTATTACTCTAATGTTTTCATCTTTGATTAATTCTGTTAATTCTTTTCCAGTTGAAGCTCTTTTAGCTGGTACTCCTATTCTATTAAATGTTTTATGTATTTGTTTGTCTAAATCTATTCTATCGGTTGCTATAACTACTTGTGGATTTTTTATATCCTTATCTTCCATTATTTTTTTAGTTGTATATACCATAGTTATTGATTTACCAGAACCTTGTGTATGCCATACAACTCCACCTTTATTTTCTTCTTTTATTCTATTTAGCATTGCTTTTACTGCAAAATATTGTTGATATCTGCATATTTTTTTAGTTCCAGCTTCAAATATAATAAAATCTTTAATTAATTCCAAAAATCTATCTTTTTTAAATAAAGATTCAATATCTCTATCTTGCTTTGTAATTTGCCTATTAATAACAATATTTGAAAGAATTTTGTTTTGTTCGTCAATATATTGTTCATTCCATGCTGACCAAAATTTTGATGGTGTACCACATGTTGCATATTTAGTTTCATTTTTATTTGCTGCCATTACTATTTGAATGAACTTAAATAACTGTGGTATGTAATCATTTTTTTGATTTCTTATATTTTGTGAAATTGCTTGTATAATTGGTACTGAAGAGTCTTTACATTCTATTATTGCTAACGGAATACCGTTTACAAATAAAACTATATCAGGTCTAGCATTGTCTTTTCCATTCATTCTAAGAACTGAAAACTCTTCAGTTACGTAGAAATCATTTTTTTCAGGATGTTCAAAATCAATATATTTAATATCAAATGATCTAGTTGTTCCATCAGCCATCCTTTCGGTATATGATTTTCCAAGAGTTAACATATCATATATTTTTTCATTAGTACTAATAAGACCAGTTAGTAAATCTTCATTTAAATCTTTTACTGCTTGTCCTATTGTACTTGGAGAAAATTTATACGTAACTCCTTTATATTCATAACTATTTATTTCATTTAATTTCTTTATTAATATTTCTTTGAATAATACATCACTTAAAATATTATTTCTTAGTTCCTTATTTTCTTCTTGTGAAATATATTTGTACCCTAATTTTTCTAATACTTCAATCGCTGGTCTTTGACTAGATGTATTTTCATTTGATACTAGTATATTTTCTTCCATTTAATTTGCCCCCATAAATTAAATTTTTATTTTCTTTTTTCCTGTTAATAATTGTTGCATTAAACCCTTTTTTAATTTTTTGTAATTATCAATTATTTTTTCTAATTCAAATTTCTGTTTATCGATTAGTTGTACAATTCCCTCAAATCTGTTTTGTAACTCAATCGGTGGTTGAATATATTCAAAGCTTTCTAATGGTTCTTGTGTTATTTTTGGTTGTCCTGTTGCATTTGCAAAATTATGAATATTAATTTTTAGCAATAGCTGTTCTAAATATTTTAGGTTAATTTTTGATTTAAACATCTTTATATAAATAGCATTATCAGTTATCCAAACTTTATTGGTCGTTCTATGAACACTTCCACAGTATGCTCCAACTCTTCCAATAACTAATGTATCATAATCAATTAAATAATCTTTGCTATAACCAGTAATACCATTCCCACCATAACACGGAAATTCATTATTATCATCTAGATTTTTAGTTGGATTTCCTTTTCCACTACTAAAAACAAATAATTCTTTTCCTTTAATAGTTTGCCAATTTTTATTATTTGTAATTGGGTTTCCAAACATCTCAACAAATTGGGATTTAATAAATCGATTTTTTTCTTCTAATAATTTTTCATATTTTTTTATTATTAAGTCTACTTTTTCTAGTATTTTAACAATTTTTATTTGCTCTTCTATTGTTGGTAAAAGCATCTCTATTTCAATCAAGTCTTTATATTTTAAAGCTGTCCTAGTACTACCTTGTGACAAATTATGTATTGCTTTTCTAAACATTTCTGAATCAAAAAAATACTTTAAATAATCAGGATTTATTTCTTTTACCTCAAAAACAGGATAAGCAGGACTAACTATTCCAATATCTTTATTATCTAATTTATTGATAGTAAACCTACCACTATCACTCATACTTCTGTATGTAAATTGACCTTTTTTTATTATTTTATAGCCAACATTATTTTTACTGGCAACTTGTTTATCAAAGTATTCTTCCTGTGAAACTATTCCATCTTTAGATGAAGTTAATAC
>USOM01000157.1 GCA_900556345.1 uncultured Clostridium sp.
CTTGTAATTTATTTAATATTGCTAATATTGTAACTATAACAAAATAAAGTAGATATATATTAGAATAAATAAAATTAAAAACCTGCATTTTTCTTTTTTGAACAGAGTGTAAACATTCATGTGCTATTGTTTGTATTCTTGTATAACTGTTTTTTACGTCTGCTATTATTATTTTGTCACTTAAAGCAATATACATACTTGTTTTAGCTTCTTTATCTTCTTCTATTTTTACGGTAGAATTATTCAATTTATTTAATATGTATTTACATATTTCTATGTTTGATGGATATCCTTCTATTAATTTGTTAAATTTCTTTTCCTCATATTCTACAAATTGTTTTAATTTTCTCATATTAATGTCATATACTTTTGCAAGAACTAAAAGTGCTACTGCTAAAAGCATTATTATAATTATTAAATTCATCTTTCCACAACCTTTTAAGTTTATCCCATTACGTCTTTAACCGCTTCACTTATTGTTTTATTTATATCTCCTAATAAAATATTAAACTTGAATTCGGCATCAAAATACTTTTTTATTTCTGGAATTTCAATTAATTCTGCATATAGATTTTGAATTTTAGCCATCTTTTCGTTGTCTGTTTTTCCAGTTTGAATTGTGTTTAATTGTTCCTCATACCTTGCTTTTTCAAACTCTGATATTTTTATTTTAAATTCTGGCTCTAGGCTTATTGCTTGCTTTGCCTCTTTAAAATCGGTATATTCTTTTGTTTCTTTTATTTCTTTAGATAATTGATTAATGGTATCATAAATATTCATATTTTTTCCTTTCTTAAAGGCAATAAACTTGATTTATTTTTATATCTTAAATATATTTTTACCTTATTTTTAATTATCTTTAATATTGTTTAAATCAAGCCTATTATGCATAAGCTTGATTTTTTCTAAATGTAAGCAAATTTGTAATTTCGCCTTTTGCAGGTTTCTTTGCTTTACTTTCTTTCTCTTGTTCAATTTCTTTTCTTTGTTTTTCTGCAACTGTTTCACAAATTGCTTTTTGGTAAGTAAAGTGTGTATCTTGTGCTATTTTTGCCCAATTATATTCGTTTCTTACTTTTGCTTTTGCTTTTTTTACTATATTACTACATAATTGTGGGTCAAATAATAATTCTAGTATTGCATCTGCTATAGAGTTACTATTTCCACAATAACTCTTCATTCCTGTTTGACGATGTTCTACTATTTCGTTTAATCCTCCAATATCTGATACTACAACTGGTACTTCTGCTAGCATTGCTTCTAATGTTACTATTCCAAATGGTTCATAAGTACTTGGGAATACTGATATATCTGCTGCTTTATACATTTTTGCAACATCTTTTCCATTTAAGTATCCTGCAAAACATACTTTATCTCCTAGTCCCATATTGTATACTTCTTGTTTTAATTCATTTATCATTCCGCCTTTTCCTGCTATTACAAGTTTTGCATCATGATAATGTTCTAATATTTTTGGCATTGCTCCAATTAAGTATTGTACACCTTTTTCATAAACTAGTCTTCCCATAAATAATACTATTTTTTCATTATCTAAGGCGTATTTTCTTCTAAAGTCATAATCTCTATCTATTCCTGAATAATTAGTTAAATTTACTCCATTTGCTACTACATTTATTTTTTCAAATGGTAAGCCAAATAGTCTTTGTAATTCACCTTTCATAAAATTACTATTTACTATTACTTCTGTTGATTCATAAGTTAACATCCATTCCGTATCATTTATGTATTTTTGATTTGCTTCTCTTATTCCACTATTTCTTCCTGCTTCTGTTGCGTGTATTGTAGAAACAATTGGCATATCATAAGCTTGTTTTAATGTTTTTGCTGCATAAGCAACTAACCAATCATGTGCATGTATTACATCAAATTTTCCTTCTTTTGCTATTATTTCTCCTGTTTTTGCAACCATGTTGAAGTTTAATTGCATTACCCAATCTATAAAGTTGTTTGGATTTATCATAAAGTTGTCTACTCTATATACTTTTACTCCTTTGTCTAGTTCATAATATGGTGCATTTCCTTCTCTGTATGTTACAACTGTTACTTCATGCCCATCTTTGATTAATCTTTTTGATAAGTCGTTTACAACTCTTGCAATTCCTCCTACTACTCTTGGTGGATATTCCCATGTTAACATTAAGATTTTCATCTTTTTTTACTTCCTTTCTTAAAAAGCATTTTCTTGTGTTTATTTTTTGATATTTTTCTACATTTGTTCCTATTTTATACAATAGTCGTTAAATTGTAAATAGTTTTTTGAATTTTTTCTAAAAAATATTTACCAAATCAAATGAATATTTATCTGTTATATGTTCTAATACATAAACGGTCTTTTCTAATTCACTTATTGCTTGCTCATACTCTTCCGTTTTTGCCAAACTTTTACAGGCTGTAAAATTAGTTTCAACCTTTTCAAGTTCATCGTGTTCAATATAATATGCAAGTTTATCATGAACCTTATACCATTTGTTATCAATTCTATCTATTTGTTCATTTATATTTTTATCAGATTTTTCAAATAAACATTGTTTTAAAGTTTCCAATTCGCCTGTTATATTATTTATTGTATTTTTCGTGTAATTTTGAATAATCCAATCTCCTATAATTATTAATGTAACTAGAATAATACAAATTATTAATTCTTTATGCATAATCAACTTCCTTTCTTGTGTTCTTTCTTTTGACAAAAAATCTGACCCTTTCCATCATATGTTACAAGTAAAGCTTCCTCTGGTTTAAATCCAAATTTTTCTACCTCAATCAAAAGCCAATTATAATCTTTTCCTATTTTAGTTAGGTTCTCATTCATAATTTTTCCATCTACAACTAAGTCATAAGGAAGTCCTTCATAATCTGGCATTATATTAAAATCTTCCGGAGTTGTTTTTCTTTTATTAGGTTTCTCAATAACCGTAACCTGTCCACTTGTTTCTAATATTGCATATTCTACATCTCCAATATTTATAACGTCTTTTGCTCTTAGTCTTTCCTGAAGTTCATTTAATGTAAATCTTTCCTTAATTAAAGCCTGTTCATCAATTTTTCCTCTATATATCAAAATTCTCGGTTTACCACAAATTGCCTCTCTTGCTCTTATGCTTTTTAAATTTATTGTAGATATTATTAAATGCATTACAAGTAAACCAATTATTGGAACAATTCCATTTGATATTGGTATTCCTGTTTCTGTCATCGGAATTGATGCTAAATCTGCTATCATTATTGCAATTGCAAGCTCAAATGGCTGAAGTTGGCCTATCTCTCTTTTGCCCATTAGGCGCATTACTATTAAAACTACAATATATAAAATTATTGC
>USOM01000158.1 GCA_900556345.1 uncultured Clostridium sp.
TTTCATAATAACTTGAGTTAATAGATAGAATACTACACTACTTAAAATACCTAACATTATAATAGTAATTTCTCTATAAAATAATCCTTTTATAACTCCACATAAAATAATAACCACAAAACAACCTACTATTGAGCTAGTAATACTATTCTTTATCCCTTTTAATTGTATTCTTTTATCAACCGTAATAATGCATAAAATCAACATTACTAAATATGAAAAAGTTGTTGTAATTGATGCAGCGACAGCTCCAAGCTTAGGAATTAATATAAAATTCAATATTACATTAATAAGTGTAGCTATCGTGCAAATATTCATAAATACAGCTTCTCTATTTGATGGAAGTAAAATCATATTACCTAAAAATGAACCACCTAAAAGATTAAAAACAAAACCAACCATTAAAATAATAAGCGATGTAGCTGCATTTTTATACTCCTGTCCACCAACCACTACAACTATTTCATTTGCAAGGCAAATAGAACCTACAGCACACGGAAATCCTAAAGAAATAAATCCTTGAAAAATTTTTCTTAACATTCCGTTTATTCTTTCAAAATCTTCGTCTATAAACAATTTAGTTAATTGCGGTAATACTACCCACAATATTGAATTCACTAATTGACACACCAAATTTGTTATTTTTACTGCTATGCTATAAAGTCCTACCTCATAATCACCCTTCATCAATCCGAGCATTGTAACATCTGCACTATTAAATATCGTCTGTACCAATAACATAACAAACAAAAGAAGAATCGGTTTGAAATGCCTCTTTAAATTCATTTGTCTAACAAATCTGACGGTACAATATTTTTTTCTATAAAAAATATTAATAATATTAGCACCACTTGATGAAAGAACCGTAATTGCAGCATAAGTAATATAATCACTTGGCTTACGTACAAATGCAAACATTAACACAAGTGAAATAATCTGAAATGCAATTGTTCGTACAGTTATAAAAGCAAAATCTTCCATTGCAGAATTCAGCCAATCACATCCCAATGTAGCAAACAATATAGCTGTACTCTGAATAATAATAAGTGTTCTATATGAATCTAAATTTCTAAATAATAGCAAAATTATTGCCATTGATACATATGCAATTATAGTTGTAATAACATTTATTGAAAAAATCTGAGATGCTGTCCTAGATAATTTCTCTTTATTTTTTCTTTTTGCACTACATTCTCTAATAGCATATGTAGTAATTCCTAGTGATGCAATAAGTGAAAAGTATGATACAAATGAAGAGCCAAAATTCACCTTTCCTACATTATCTGGCATCAATACTCTAGAAATATATGGAAATGTAATTAACGGAAATATAATGCTCGAAATAGTCTTTATCACATTTAAAACAGCATTTATTTTTATACTTTTTTCTTTCACAATTATTTAATTACTCCTAATTATCAAAATAAAATTAATATTTACTTTCAATATTTTATGTAATCCTTTACATCTATCAAAATAAACAGTATCATATAAAGTTCAATTATCTTTTCCCTTTATAGGAAATTCAGCTATATTTTGACATTCACCATACAATTCATTAATATGTGTCATTATAAATTCCATATCTAACTTAGAATAATCTATTTTCTTATATAAAAAACGTAAATTATCATCAAATCTATATTTAATAATTTTGGCTGGAACACCGCCCACAATAGCATAAGGAGGAACATCTTTACTTACAACAGCTCCAGCCGCTACAACAGCTCCCTGTCCAATTTTTACTCCCGACATAATTATTGCCCTTGCACCTATCCAAACATCATCTTCTACAACAATATTTCCTTTAGATATTGCTTCTGGCTCACCATAATATTGTGCTTTATAAGGATATGTAGATACATTTAATACATTATGCTCTGCACACAACATAAACATTACATCTGGTCCAATTGAACAATAATTTCCTATTTCTAGATGATATCCTTTATTATAAGTTAATGTATTAATAATACCATATGTGCCATTTCCAACTTTAACACTGCTAATGTCAAAAATACTCTCAACTCTAGTCTGATTATGTTTATTTGCTTTTCTCCATTTTCTTTGAAATTCACATTTTTTGACAAACAACCTTATTTCACATATCATTGGAAATAAATCTCTAAATTCTCTTTTATTCATATTATTTATTCCCGTCATTTTTTACAACATCTCTTATTGCTTCAAGATACCCATATTTATTCTTCTCATCAGCTTCTAAATATGCTCCTTCGCTCCATTCATTCCAAGCTGTAAAAAACATAAATTCATTTTTTAAATTATTTGACCTTTTATATTGCATCTGAAAATATTTTTTGAATTTTTCTGGACTAGCTCCCTGATGAACAATTCCTGCCTTGCCCCATCTAGCTGTTGTATCCCAATCATTGTATGCACCTAAAAATGTTTTTAATTGTCCATTATGATTTGATTTTAAAACCCTTTTCCAAACCTTATCATAATTAAGCACGCAAGGCCTATGTATAATATCTCTACAAACAACTCTTTTAATATTTGCATACCAAGCATAATTCAAAAAATTACCTCTTGATAATGCATATGTAGGCTGATATTCAAATTGAGCATCAAAATTCATATTACTTGTAATTTCTATTTCGTTTTCATATTTTATTGTTGATACATAATATATTCCACTAAATCCAGCTTCTACAGCCAATTTATTCCAACATTTTTGCATTTTAGACCACTCTGTTATACCTTTAGCATCGTATATTATAAGCATTGGTTTCCCATCAATTTTTATATATCTATCATCATTAAAATAATTTAATAAATAATTAAAATGTTTAATCCAATCTTTTTCATCTCCATATTCCTGTTTTATCAGCACCCTTTTTTGGTCTGATTTTTTAGGGCTTTGGGTCCATGTATGATTAGCCCACGAAATACAAAATGGAATATTTATTTCTGGTGTATTTAACATATTTTCCAACGGCTTTTGCATCAGTATTTTTCCATTAAACCAATAATGATAATAACAAAATCCATATATACTATATTTTTTAGCAAGCTCTGCCTGTTTTATCTGTTCATCTACCGTTGATAAATCGTAATAATTTTTATTTAACGGAATTCTTGGTTGATAATGATTTTTATATAAACTCTTAGATGCTTTACAGCTTACCCATTCTGTATGTCCTTTTCCCCACCATTCATCATTTTCCTTAAATGTATGATATTGTGGCAAATACATTGCTAAAATTTTTGTTTTCATAGCTAAACTCCTTTTATTTCTTATCCAAATTTGTAATTAATTATTAACTGTTAATTTATACATCTTAACCATTAATAC
>USOM01000159.1 GCA_900556345.1 uncultured Clostridium sp.
ATTATATCTTCATATTTATCAACAATTTTTACTTGAATTAATACTATTGCTTTTATTTTATCTATATAGTTATGATATTTTGATGTTTTAATATCTACACTATTTTGTAATAGCTTTACTCCCTCAGATACTAAAAAATTAAATATCTCCTCTTTGCTTGCAAAATGATAATATAATGTTCCTTTTGCTACTCCTACTGTTGCTGTTATTTCTTCTATACTTGTGTTTTCATAACCTTTTTCCGCGAATAATTTCATTGATGTTTCAAATATTTTTCTTTTTGTTTTATTCAAAACTTATCCTTCTTTCTCGTTTATATTTATACTAGCTTATTATATATAAATAATTTGATTTTTGCAATAGCCTGTTTTAAATTTGAATAGACGGTCGATATTTTTTCAAAAATTTGTCAAAAAAACTTGAATTTATTTTCATTTTAGTATAGTATATATAAAAACAAAACAGGAGGATAAAAAATGCCTAAGAAAACTAAAGAAATCAATGAAACAATAGAACATATAAAAGATTTATTATCTCCTAAAAAAGATAAAAAAGAATCTAAAAAAACAAATAAAAAGGTAGCTTCTACTTCTGCTAAAAGCAAAAACACCACTTCAAAAACAGCAACAAAAACTAAACCTGCTTCAGAAAATAAAACTACTTCTACCAAAAAAGCTACACCAAAAAAATCTGCTTCCAAGAAATCTGTATCTAAAAAAGCCGTTCCTAAAAAAGTAGAAAAAAAAGAGAATAAATCAACAATTCATAATTTTTCACCAGAATACTACGATTTACCATACAAATATAATAAAACGGTCGTAAAAATATTAGCTCAAACACCAACAAATTTATTTGTATATTGGGAAATATCTGATGAAGATAGAGAAAAACTAAAAGAGCAATATGGAGAATATTTTTTCGAAATAACAAAACCAGTTTTAGTCATACATAATATAACAATGAATTACTCATTTGAAATAGATATAAACGATTTTGCAAACAGTTGGTATTTTCACGTAAATGATAGTAGCTGTGAATACCAAATAGAACTTGGCAGACGCCCTATCCCAATAAATTACAATTATATGCCACAATATAATGTAGAGAAAAGCGGTCCAATAGCTCCAGTTCAAGTGCCATTTGTTTATATATCTTCGTCAAACGAATTAGAAGCACCAAATGACCATATTTTATTTAACAACAAAAACAAAATATATTTTAGAAATGTAAAGACAAATCAAATTATAGAAAAAGATGTTAAAGACTTTCCATTTATTGTTAAGGATAATGAATTTGTTAATGTTTATGAATTATACAAAAAACTATATAAAGATGAAATTATCGATGGTAGATTTGACAGAATGAACCCATCTTCTGGAAATCCATCATCAGGAAATTTAAGTTCTTGGTAAAACTTTAATCTAGCTTTCGTTTGTTTTGTAAGCTAGATTTTTTCACATTGTAGTTAAAGAAAGGAAAAATCAAATGCAAAAAAAAGGATACGTAAGCTTTGTATTACACGCACATCTCCCATTTATTCATCACCCAGAAAGTAATGATTACTTGGAAGAATCTTGGTTATATGAAGCAATCTCAGAAACATATATACCTTTACTAAAAAATTTCAAAAAATTAGTAGATGAAGGGGTTAATTTTAGAATAACAATGTCAATGACTCCTCCTCTACTTTCAATGCTTGATAATAAATTATTACAGCAAAAGTACATTAATTATTTGGAAAATTTAATAGAATTATCTGAAAAGGAAATTAAAAGAACAGCATTTAATGAAAAAATGAATAATCTATCAAAATACTATTATGAAAGATATTCTGAGGATTTAAGATTATTTAGAGATGAATTCAAATGTGATTTAATTTCTCAGTTTAAACATTTCCAAGATATTGGAGTATTAGAAATAATAACTTGTGGTGCAACACACGGATATTTTCCAATATTATATGTAAATGAAAAAACAGTTAGAGCTCAAATTGCTGTAGGTGTTCAAACTTATGAAAGATATTTCGGTAAAAAGCCTCGTGGTATTTGGCTTCCAGAATGTGGATATGTTCCAGAAGCTGATAAATATTTAAGAGAATTTGGCGTAGATTATGCAATTGTTGAATCACATGGTGTTTTATATGCAAACCCTACCCCAGTTTATGGTACTCTTGCTCCAATAGTTTCACCTCAAGGCTTTACAGTTTTTGGACGTGATATGGAATCTTCTAGACAAGTTTGGAGTTCAATTAATGGTTATCCAGGCGACTACAATTATAGAGATTTTTATAGAGATATTGGTTATGAAGCTGATTACGATTACATAAAACCTTATATTGCACATAATGGAGTTAGAGTTCATACAGGTATAAAATATCACAGAATTACAGGTGATACTGATAATAAAGATATTTATGATATCCAATGGGCAAAAGATTCAGCAGAACGTCAAGCAGGACACTTCTTAAATTCTAGAACTGAGCAAATTGAAAATGCATCTCATTATATGAATAAACCTCCTATTGTTTTATGTCCTTATGATGCAGAACTTTATGGACATTGGTGGTATGAAGGCCCTTATTGGTTATATATTTTATTTAAAAAGATTTATTATGATGAATGTAATTTTGAGCTTATTACTCCATCTGAATATATGGATAAGTACCCAGAAATTCAACAATGTCAACCTTGTAGATCAAGTTGGGGCGCAAATGGTTATAGTGAAGTTTGGCTTAATCCTTCAAATGACTATGCTCATAAACATTTACATACTGCTGGAGATAGAATGTGTGAGTTAGCTTATAAATTTAGGGATTCTTATGATACTTTAAATAATTTAGATAACCAAATTAAAGAACTAAAAAAAGAGAAAAAACCTATTACTTCTATTACTTCTTCTAGCAAGTATAGAAATACTAAATTACAAGTTCGTGCTTTAAATCAAGCAGCTCGTGAACTTTTACTTGCTCAAAGTAGTGATTGGCTATTTATTATTACTAATAATACTATGGTTGATTATGCTCATAGAAGAATTAAAGACCATATTGGTAGGTTTACTAGACTTTATAACGAACTTAATTCTGGTAAAATTGATAGAAAATTCTTGAGTGAAATTGAGGAAAAAGACTGTGTCTTCCCTGATATTGATTATAGAATTTATTTATAATTTTTTATGAATACTTTCACAAATTTTGTATATACTTTTGGTAACAGGATTTGTGGAGGTGTTTTTAGTTTGAAAGAAAAGCTTATAAAAATAAAACCAAAATAAAGAAAAAAGGCATA
>USOM01000160.1 GCA_900556345.1 uncultured Clostridium sp.
CTATTAAGTATAAAAGAGACAATATAGGTTCTTACATTAAAATTAAAGTTTGTGAGAACACAAATTCGGTAAAACTTTTTATTGAAGATAATGGCATTGGAATACCTAAAAATGATTTGCCACAGGTTTTTGATAAATGTTTTACTGGTGAAAATGGAAGAGAAAAGTCTAAGTCCACAGGAATGGGACTTTATATTGCAAAGAAGCTTTGTGTAAAATTAGGACATAGAATTGAAATCGAATCAGAAGCGGGGAGTTTTACTAGAGTTGTAATTACTTTTGGAAAGAATGATTTTTGTAAGATGGATTAATACCTTACAAAACTGTAACATACCGTAATATTAAACTAACGACAACTCCTCAAAAATATCGTACAATAAGGTAAGAAAGGAAGGAAAAAATATGGAAAGTATTTTAAAAATTGAAAAAATCGAAAAATATTACGGCAACAAATCAAGCCTTACAAAAGCGATTGACAATATATCATTTGAGGTAAAAACAGGAGAATTTGTCGCAATAATGGGGGCAAGTGGCTCAGGAAAAACAACACTTTTAAATTGCATATCTACAATAGACAAAGTAACATCAGGTCATATCTATGTAGCAGGAGAAGATATAACAAAACTAAAAGGAAATGATTTAAACAAATTTCGAAGAGAAGAACTAGGATTTATATTCCAAGACTTTAATTTACTAGATACATTAACGGCATATGAGAATATAGCATTAGCACTATCTATACAAAATGCTAATTCAAAGGAAATTGACCAAAGAATTAAAAAAGTATCAAAAGAGCTAGATATAGAAAGTGTATTAAATAAATATCCATACCAAATGAGTGGAGGACAAAAGCAAAGAGTAGCAAGTGCAAGAGCAATTGTTACAAATCCTAAATTAATTTTAGCAGATGAGCCAACAGGAGCATTAGACTCAAAATCATCCAAAATGTTACTTGAAAAATTTGGATTTTTAAATGAAGTTATTAAGGCAACAATCTTAATGGTTACACATGATGCATTTACAGCAAGTTATGCAACACGCGTTATATTTATCAAAGATGGCAGAATTTTTAATGAAATACATAGAGGGCTAGACACAAGAAAAGAATTTTTTGATAAAATTATAGATGTTGTAACATTATTAGGTGGGGATTTAAATGATGCTCTTTAAACTATCACTAAAAAACATCAAAAAAAGTATGAAAGATTATGCCATCTATTTTTTCACACTTATTTTGGGTGTTGCAATATTTTATATATTTAACTCTATAGGAAGCCAAACAGCTATGATGACTGTTTCAAAATCAACTTCAGAAATTTTGAAACTTATGACTCAAATTCTATCAGGAGTTAGTGTATTTGTATCATTTATTTTAGCGTTTTTGATTATTTATGCTAGTAGATTTTTAATGAAGAGAAGAAAAAAAGAATTTGGAGTCTATATGACTCTTGGAATGAGCAAGAGAAAAATATCACTTATTTTGTTTTTTGAAACTTTATTTATTGGTATAATATCACTAACAGTCGGTTTACTTGCAGGAACAGTTTTATCACAATTTATGAGTGTTGTGGTTGCTGATATGTTTGAGGCAGACATGACTAAATTTAAGTTTGTATTTTCAGAAAGTGCATGTATTAAGACTTTAATTTATTTTGGTATTATGTATTTGGTTGTTATGATTTTTAACACTTTTAATATTAGTAAATGTAAGCTTATTGATTTGATATATGGAAACAGAAAGTCAGAAGCGGTTAAATTGAAAAATCCATGGCTTTGTATAATAATTTTTATGGTATCAGCTTGTGCACTTGGATATAGCTATTATGCTGTAACAGAAGGAATAAATGAAGTTTTAAGTACTAACAAAAGGATGTTAGCAATAATAGCAATTGGTTCGATATCTACATTTTTCATTTCCTGGTCATTATCTGGACTTATTTTAAAGATTGTAAAAAGTAATAAGAAGTTTTATTACAAAGGTTTAAATAGTTTTACTGTAAGGCAAATAAGCAGCAAAATAAACACAACAGTATTTTCAATGACAGTTATATGTTTGATGTTATTTATTACAATATGTGTATTATCTAGTGCTTTATCTATGAAAAATTCTTTAAATAGGTCATTTGAAAGCTATGCACCAAGAGATGTGGAATTAAGCAAGAGATGTGACATAGATGAGGATTTAAAAGATTATGGTTATACTGATGAACAAATTGAAGGTTCAAAGATGAGTATAAAAGAAATATTAGATAAATTAGACTTTGATTATCAAAAATATTTCAAAAATATAGAAGAATACGCTATATATACAAATAATGAAGTTAATTTAAAAAGCGTATTAGGAGATTATTATGAAAATGCTTCGTCAAAATATTCTTCTTTAATATATGACCACAAAGTAGAACTAATGAAATTAAGTGATTATAATAAATTGGTTAAAAGTTTGAACTTGAAAAAAATATCATTAGATGATAATCAATATGCATATGTAGCAAATTATGAAATGTCAGTAAATTTGGAGAATGACGCACTAAAAACAAATCCAAAAATAGTTATAGATGGTAAAGAATATTTACCTAGATATGATAAATGTGTAGATGGATTTTATGAAATGGCAGGTAATAAGATAAATGATGGATTTATTGTTTTGCAAGATAGTGCATTTGTAAATAGTAAAAAAACATTTGAATTTTTAGTTGCAGATTATAATGGAGAGACAGATAAAATAGAAGAAATGGTAAATGATTTAATAAACAGAGATTATTATAAAAATACGAATTTAACTATAAATACTAAAGCAGATATTAGAGATTCTAGTGTTGGGCTAGGTGCGATTGTTACATTTATTGGATTATACTTAGGAATTATTTTCTTAATTTCGTGTGCAGCAATACTTGCATTAAAGGAACTTTCTGAATCCAGTGATAATTTTATTAGATTTGAAATGCTTAGAAAAATAGGCGTTGATGAAAAAGATTTAAACAAAGCTTTATTTAGACAAATAGAAATATTTTTCATGTTTCCACTTTTGATTGCGATTATTCACTCTATTTTTGGAATTAAGTTTAGTAATTATATACTTAAGGCAAGTGGAGTAAGCTTTGATTTGAATTCTATTATTATGACTGCAGTGTTTATTGTTATTATTTATGGTGGATATTTTGTAGTTACGTATTTTAGTAGTAAAAATATTATTAGAGAGAAAAATTAAAAGGCTGTAAGTAATCATAATAACTTACAAAG
>USOM01000161.1 GCA_900556345.1 uncultured Clostridium sp.
ATATTTAAAAAAGCTGAAATCATAGTATCGGAATAGTAATGAAAAAAATATTAATAAAAATAATCAACTGGTATCAAAAAAATATATCATTATGGTTAGAAAGTAAAAATGTAAGGTGTAAATATTATCCAACATGCTCAGAATATACAAAACAAGCAATTGAAAAATATGGAGCCTTAAAAGGAATATGTTTGGGAAGTATAAGAATTTTAAAATGTAATCCATTTTCGAAAGGAGGATATGACCCACTAAAATAGGCATATTTCGATAAAGTGGAGGGATTATATGATATCTTTTTTTGCAAACTTGTTTGGATATGTTTTAAACTTTTTGTATGGATTTGTAGGAAATTATGGATGGGCGATTATTTTATTTTCTGTAATAGTTAAAATAATAATGCTTCCAATTTCAATAAATCAACAAAAAACAATGAAAAAAAGTCAAAAAATTAATGACGAAATGAAACAAATTCAGTTCAAGTATAAAAATGATCCTGAAAAATTAAATCAAGAAGTGATGGCATTATACAAAAGGGAAAAACTAAGCCCATTTTCAGGATGTTTTAGTGCAATAGTACAGATAATATTGTTATTCGCAGTATTTTACTTAGTTCGTTCGCCACTTACATATATGAAAAAAGTTGATTCAGAAGTAATTAACAAAATGGAAGCTGTTGTTCAAGAACAGGGAAATGCAAGTAATTATAAAGAAATTGCAGTAATAAATTATATGAATAAGCTAGAAGGCGAAAGTGCTGATTCCGTAAGTGAAGAAGAAAAAAATGGTGAAAACCAAGAGAGTGAAAATGGTGAAAATTCAGAAAATGAAAATACACAAAATAATGAAAACACTCAAAGTCAAGAACAAACAAATAGTGAGGGAAATACTGAAACTGAAGAGAAAGATACATTTAATATAAATGATTACAAAGATCAAGCTTATATAAATATGGAATTTTTAGGATTAGACTTAAGTAAAGTTCCAACAGAAGATTTAGGAGACTTAAAAGTTCTTATAATTCCAGCATTATATGTAATTTCATCATTTATTTCTATAAAATTATCAACAAATACAACAAATAAAAAGAAAAAAGATGAAAAATTAATTGGTGATGGAAAAGAAACCAAAGTAGAAGAAGAATATGATGCAATGGAACAAGCAAACAAAAGCATGTCATGGTTTATGCCATTAATGTCAATATCAATTGCATGTATTGCTCCTTTAGGACTTGCTCTATATTGGCTTGTAAATAATATTTTAATGATTTTCGAAAGATTATTCTTAAATAAATTTTTTAAAGATGAAAAAGAGGAGGCAAAGAAAGAAAATGCCTAAAAATAGTATTATTTCAGAGGGAAACACAACAAATGAAGCGATAGAAAATGGTTTAAAAATACTTAATGTTTCTAAAAATATGGTAAATGTAAAAGTATTAGAAAATGAACAAAAAAGAAGTTTTTTTAGTATTTTAGCACCAAGAGTTGTAAAAGTAGAATTAACATTAAAAGAAGAATCAGAACGCGAGGAAAGCGAAGAAAAGGTTCACGAAAAGCATATAAAAAAAGAAAAACAACCTGTATCTAATGAAAATATTGAAAAAGCTGAAGAAAATGTAAAAGTTTTCTTAGATACATTCTTAAAACAATTAGGAAATGATACAAAATATGATATAAAAAAAGACAATTATGGTTTAGAAGTTACAATAGAAGGGGAAGATGCAGCAATACTTATAGGGTATAGAGGAGAAACATTATATGCACTTCAAACATTAATATCATCAGTTGCAGGAAAGAATTTAGATGAAAAAATAAGAGTTCTATTAGATATTGGAAATTACAAAGAAAAACGTGAAAAAACTCTTGAAAATCTAGCTTTAAAACTTGCAAAATCTGTTGAAAGAACTGGAAAACCAGTAAGGCTAGAACCTATGCAAGCATACGAAAGAAAAATAATTCATTCAGCATTGCAAGATTCTAATACAGTAAAAACAGAAAGTATAGGTGAAGAACCAAGAAGAAGAGTGGTTATTAGCTTAAAATAAAAAATTAAATAAAAAATCAGAAGTCAAAGTTCCGATTTTAATCGCAAAAGATTAATGGAATTTTGACTTTTTTAATTTTCTCGTTGGGACCATTGGTGTCGGTTCTTTTTGGTCCCATTTTCAATTATTAAAATAATTTGACAAAATGGGACCAAAAAGAACCGACACCAATGGTCCCCAATGCAGCAAAAGAAAGGAGAAAAAATAATGAGTACAATAGCGTCAATATCTACGGCTCCACGGAATTGGAGGAATAGGAATAATTAGAATGAGTGGTGAAAAAACATTTGAAATTTTAGCTAAAATGTTTATTGCCAAAAACCCAAAAGATATATCTGAAATACCAGGATACACTATGCAATACGGAAATATAGTTGATGATGGAAAAATAATTGATGAGGTTTTAGTTTCTTACTTTAAAGCCCCAAAAAGCTATACAACAGAGGATATGTGTGAAATAAATTCACATGGTGGAAATGTTATAATGAGAAAAATATTGCAAATTTGTTTGAAAAATGGGGCAGATTTGGCAGAACCTGGCGAATTTACTAAAAGAGCATTTTTAAATGGAAGAATTGATTTATCTCAAGCAGAATCTGTAATTGATATTATAAATGCAAAGTCTGACAGGGAGGCAAAAGAGGGAATTAAGCAGTTAGAAGGATATTTGGCAACATCAATTAGGCAAATTAAAAATGAAATTTTAGATGTAATGACAAATATTGAGGTTTCTATAGATTATCCAGAATATGATACACCAGAGGTTCTAGAGGATGATTTAAAGAAGAAGATGGAAGAGGTACTAGATAAATTGCATAAATTAGAAGCATCTTTTGATAATGGAAAATTAATAAAAGAGGGAATAAAAACAGCAATAATAGGTAAGCCAAATGCAGGTAAATCTTCACTTTTAAATGCAATTTTAAAGGAAGACAGGGCAATTGTAACAGAATATGAGGGAACAACGCGTGATACAATTGAGGAATTTGTAAATATAAATGGAATTCCTTTAAAATTGATAGATACAGCTGGTATTCGAGAAACCGAAAATGAAGTTGAAAAAATAGGAATTGAAAAATCTATAAAATACGCTAAAGAGGCGGATTTAGTAATTCTTATAATAGATGGAAGTAAAGATTTGAGTAAAGA
>USOM01000162.1 GCA_900556345.1 uncultured Clostridium sp.
AATTTGAAGAGAAAAACAATAGCGATTATATCGGGGTTAAATTTACAATATTGGTGTTCAGAAGAAAAAAGAAGAAAATTATTAGAAATATATTCGAATAATGAAATAGAATATCAAAAGAAATTAAGAGAACAATATAATCCTGATAATTTGTTTAAAAATAGAACTTTATCTAATAGCTTAGGTGAATCAACAGAAGAAACGAATGACATTATTGTGTATAATGAAAATAAAAATATTTTTATTAAATTACTAGAGAAGATTAAATCGATTTTCAAATTTTGGTGAGAATTTTCAGTTTTTGAATAAAATATGAAATGGAGCGGGTAGAGGGAATCGAACCCTCACAACCAGGTCGGAAGCATGGGATTCTACCATTAAACTATACCCGCAACTCTTAACTATTATACTAAAAAAACAAATAAAATTCAACCAAAAATAAAAAATATTTTTATAGCATTAAAAATACGATTTATAGCAAACAAACTATAAATCGTATTTTTTCTGTATATATTTTTTTTAGGTGTTTAGATTATTATCCATTTTTAGTTTTCTTCTTTTTTAATTTTATATAATATAAACATATTTTACAGAAAAAATTATACATTTGCAACAATATTATCAAAATATTTATCAAAACACTACAAAAACAAACAAAAATATGTTATACTAAGTATGTTAAAATAAAAAGAAAGTAGGGAAAAATATTGAGAACCAATAATAGAAGAAATCAAGAAGAAAGAAGAAATCAAACAAGAAGAAAAGAAACAAGAAGAGAAAATAACCGTGGAATAGTAGATAGAAGAGGTGCAATGGATAGAAGAAGTCAAAATAGGAGAATGGAAGACAAAGAAGAAAAAATAAAAGAAGATTTAGAAAGAATATTTGATGACCAAATAGAAGGAAGAAATGCAGTTTTAGAGCTATTAGAAAGTGATAAAGACATAAACAAAATATATATTACTAAAGGAGAATTAAAAGGTTCAATAAATAAAATAATTGCAATAGCGAACGAAAAAAAGGTTATAATAGTTCAAAAAGACAAAAAGCAAATGGATATGATGGCACAATCAGAAAATTATCAAGGCGTAATTGCAGTAGTTCCGCCATACGAGTATTCTGAAGTTGAGGATATTTTAGAACTTGCCAAAGAAAGAAATGAAGATCCATTTATACTAATTTTAGATGGAATAGAAGATACTCATAATTTAGGTGCAATAATAAGAACAGCTGAAACTGCAGGAGTTCACGGAATAATAATACCAAAAAGAAGAGCGGCACAAGTAAATAGTACAGTAAGCAAGGTGGCTTCTGGAGCACTTGAATATATGAAAATTGCTAGAGTAAACAATATAACAGATACAATATCAAAATTGAAAGATAAAGGTGTTTGGATTTGCGGAACAGCAATAGATGCAGATAAATTTTATTATGACCAAAACTTAACAGGACCACTTGCAATAGTTATAGGAAACGAGGGAAAAGGAATAAGTGACTTAGTAAAAAGAAATTGCGATTTTCTTGTAAAGATACCTATGAAAGGAAAAGTAACATCTCTAAATGCTTCTGTTTCAACAGGAATAATAGTATATGAAGCAGTAAAGCAAAGAAATTAAGGAGGAAATATAAATGCAAGATAATAAAATAAAGATAATAATAATAATTTTAATTGTTCTTATATTTCTTGTAGGAATTGGTGGAACGGTTTTATATTTTACAACAGATATGCTAAAATCAAGTAAAATACTATTTCAAAAATATATTGCACAAGATATGCAAAATATTGTAGATGTATTTGAAGTATCAAAAGAGGAGCAAAATATAGATTTATTAAGAAAAAGTGATTATAAAGAAGCAACAAATGCAACATTAAAATATCTTGAAAAAGAAAATGATGAGCAAGAAGTATATACAATAAAAGAAGAAGGAATAAACAAAGCCCAAGAAAACTCATCATATAGAAACATATCTATGTCATATGGAGATAATGTATTAATGTCAGTTGATTTATTAAGCCAAAACAATACATATGGTTTTAGATTAGCAAACTTAGTACAACAATTTGTTAGTGTTCAAAATGCTACAGTTCCATATTTTGTTTCAAGTATGGGATTAGATGGAAGCATTTTTCAGGAAACTTTAAAAGGAGTTGATGTTGCAGGTCTTTTAGATTTTTCAGATGAAGAAGTAGAGCAATTAACAAACACATATATGAGTGTAGTTTTAAAAGATTTAGATAAAGCACATTATTCATCAAAAAGAAATTCAATTATAACTCTAAATAACAAAGAAAGTGTAACTACAAATGCATATACATTAACAATAACCAAAAATGAATTAGACAAATTATATAAAAAATTGTTAAATCAGGCTATAAATGATAATATAATTTTAGCTAAATTAGATAGCATTGATTCAAAAATAAAGGAAGCAGGATTTAAAGAAGCAGAAGGAAAGAGTTTGAAAGAACAGTATATTAGCAATTTAAAGGAAATTGTAGATGGATTAGAATATCAAGGGGAAGATTCTAGAAAAATAAGTGTTACAGTGTATGAGCAAAAAGGTAGAACCGTTAGAACTTTAATAAAAACAGAAAATGCTGAATATGAAATAGATTTAGATAGTTCAAATGGTAAAAAACTTAGTCTAAAAACAACTGAAATAACAGGAGAAGAGAAGAAAATAAAACTTTATACTTTGGGTAAAACAGATAATGAACAAGGTAGGAACAGAGAGTTTTCATATAGTGATGAAAATCAAAATTTAGAGGTTGCTTTAAATACTGTTCAAACAGATTCAGAAATTGCAGTAGACACAAATGTAAATTACAAAAGTACAGATATTACAAGTATTGACTTTACATCAAAGACACAAATAGAATTATCAGCAAATGAAGCAATACCAGTCAATTTTGATGAAACTAATAATATATTATTAAATAATTATGAAGGAGATAGAATCTTATCAATACTAGATAGCCTAAAAAATAGAGCAATAGCAAGTCTTGAGCAAAGTCAATCTATTATAAATACAAAATTATTAAATAATATAATTCTAAAAATCGATGAAAAAGAACAAAAACAACAACAACAAGAAAAAGATGATGAAGAATTGAAAAAAGAAAAACTACGTCTCCGTTTCAAACCGTTAAACCATTATTCCGGCCTAGCTCCCTACTT
>USOM01000163.1 GCA_900556345.1 uncultured Clostridium sp.
CTAATATAATATTCATATAAAAATAACCAAATAAAAGGAGCAATAAATGTCAGACATAAATCAGAACTTTTTTGATGAAAAATATAACAAAATGACAGACGAAAATTTACTACAAGAAATAACACAAAATCAAAATAATATAGCATTAGACTGTTTAATAGATAGATACAAAGATATGGTTGGAATGAAAGCTAATAAATTCTTTATGGTAGGATCAGAAAAAGATGATATGCTACAAGAAGGCTATATTGGGCTATACAAGGCTGTAAAATCATATAACCAAGAAAAGCAAAACTCATTTAAAACATTTGCGGGGCTTTGTATTGAAAGGCAAATGATAACAGCAGTAAAAAATTCAAATAGACAAAAACACATTCCACTAAATTCATCATTATCTCTAAATTCAGGAGCTTATGATGAAAATGACGATACAGAAGTAATGGAAATATTAGATACAAGAAAAACAGGAGAAGATCCATTAGACATAATAACAAAAAAGGAATATTTTACAGTAATAGAAAAAGCTATAGATGATAGCCTAAGTGATTTTGAAAAAAAAGTTCTAGTTCACTATAAAAACGGAGAAAGTTATGCAGAAATTGCAGAAATACTTCAAAGTAAAGTGAAATCGGTAGATACTGCCATCCAAAGAATAAGAAAAAAAGCAATGAAGATAAAACAAAAAATAGAAGAAGGAGAAGTAGAAAAATGAAAGAAGAATTTTTAAATCTACTTAAAAGTACAAACAGAGAAAATATAAATGAATTAATAGAATTTATAAACAAAACAGACTTTTTTGATGCACCTGCAAGTACACGTTTCCACGGAAGCAGAGAACACGGGCTAGTAGAGCACAGTTTAAAAGTATATGAAATATTAAAAGAAAAAGTAAAAACATCATGTATAGAAATAAAAACGCCACCAGAATCAGTAATACTAATAGCATTACTACACGATTTATGTAAAGCAAACTATTATAAAATAGATTATAGAAATGCCAAAAATGCCTTAGGAATATGGGAAAAGGTACCATACTACACTGTAGAAGATACAATTCCTTATGGACATGGGGAAAAATCTGTAATGATGATAACAGAATATATCAAACTAACTCCAGAAGAAAAATATGCAATTCGTTGGCACATGGGTTATACTGAACCAAAAGAACAATATAATACAATTGGTTTGGCGTTTAGCAAATATCCAATTGCATTATTAACACACGAGGCAGATTTAGAGGCAACTTATTTTTTTGATACATAATTATTTCTGATTGGGACAAAAGGGACCGGGTCTTTTTTGTCCTGATGTTAAAAAGCAATGGTTAACCAGTTTAAACTAAGGACAAAAAAGACCCGGTCCCTTTTGTCCAAGCAAGGAGATAAAAACAATGAATAAAACAGAACCACGTACACTTCCAGGATTTATGGAATTGTTACCACAAGACCAAATATTATTTAATCAAATAAAAGAAACAATACAAAAAAACTATGAAAAATTTGGATTTTTACCATTAGACACACCAATAATAGAAGATTCTAAAGTACTACTTGCAAAAGCAGGTGGAGAAACAGAAAAACAAATATATAGATTTAATAAAGGAGATAATGACTTAAGCCTAAGATTTGACTTAACAGTTCCACTTGCAAAATACGTAGCTAAAAACTATGGAAGTTTAGCATTTCCATTTAGAAGATATCAAATTGGAAAAGTATATAGAGGAGAAAGACAACAAAAAGGAAGATATAGAGAGTTTTATCAATGTGATATTGACATAATTGGAGATGGAGAACTAAGTATAATAAATGATGCAGAACTTCCAAATGTTATTTATAATACATTTAAAGAGCTAGGATTTGGAGAATTTACAATTTGCATTAATAATAGAAAAATATTAAATGGATTATTTGAAAGCTTAAACTTAAGTGAGGAATCGTCTGATATTTTAAGAATAATTGATAAAATCGAAAAAATCGGAAAAGAAGCAGTAATAGAGGAATTACAAAAATTAAATATTAAGCAAGAAAAAATAGATAAAATAATGAGTTTTATTGCAATAGATGGTTCGAATGATGAAAAATTGAAAGCTTTAAATGAGCTTGGAATTACATCTGAAAAATTTGCGAAGGGCTTGGAAGAACTAACAGAAGTTGTTAAATATATGAGAATATTTGGAATACCAGAGCAAAATTTCAAAATAGATTTAACAATAGCAAGAGGTCTAGATTATTATACAGGAACAGTTTATGAGACATTTTTAAATGAATATAAAAATTTAGGAAGCATCTGTTCTGGAGGAAGATATGAAAATTTAGCAGAATATTATACAGATAAAAAACTTCCAGGTGTTGGAATATCTATAGGACTTACTAGACTATTTTATCAATTAAGCGAAATAGGCCTAATAAAATCAGATAAAAAAGCTATTTCAGATGTTCTTGTAATTTCGATGACTGATAATTTTGAATATGTTTCTAAGGTTGCGAAAAAACTAAGAGACGAAGGCAAGAATGTTCAAGTTTATTATGAGGATAAAAAGGTTAAAGCTAAATTTAAGTATGCTGATAAGTTAGAAATTCCTTATACTGTTGTTATTGGTGATGATGAGGTGGAAAGCGGAAGTTATAGCTTGAAAAATATGTTGACAGGAGAGCAAGAAAGTCAAAAGTTGTAATTTTTTTGTATTTTGTATTGGGGACGGTTCTTTTTCGGAAAAGGAACCGTCCCCAATCAGAAAAAATCAAACTATTTTTTCTTTTCTCCACTCACTTGCCTCAACCTCATCAAAACGAGAATCATAAAAAAATTGCCACAACTTTATATTAAAAGCTTCACATATATATAACAAATTTTCCAGTCTAATTGTTTTACTTTGTCTTGATAAAAGCTTAGATAATGTAGAACGTGGAATGCCAGATTTCAAACTAAGTTGATAGGTATTCATTTTATTTTGTCTTTGTAATTCTAAAATTCGTTCAATTATTAAATCAGATAAATCCATTAAAATTCCTTCTTTTTTGATAAAAATTTTTATTCATTGTATCAAAAATGGATATGGTAAATGTTGCTTAAAGTCAACAAATGTCGAGTTTTGTCGAACGATTTTTCTGTCAATCATTTTTGAAAATGTCTTAAAAAATTTTATTTATTAGCACTAAAT
>USOM01000164.1 GCA_900556345.1 uncultured Clostridium sp.
GCGTTTGCAAAGACAAAACTGCTGCAGCCGGGCGAATCGCAGGAGTTGACAATGACGTATGCGATCAGTGATATGTCAAGTTACGATGACACCGGAAAAGTTCAGAAATCCGCATACATTATGGAAGCCGGAGATTACAAGATCTACGTCGGCAATTCCATCAAAGATGCCGGGGAACATGGCGTACGTTATACCTATAAAGTAGAAGATACTGAAATTACAAAGGCAATATGTATGCAATATGGAAAAAATACGGTTGAAGTATATTACAAAATAAGAAATGGAAATTCTAAAGCAAAATTAGAATTGGCACCAATATTTAATTTTAGAGATTTCCATAGTATGAATACAAATCATAATTTTGAAATTACACAAGAGGTAAAATCAAATAAAATAAAATTAGTTATAGATAAAAATATATCACATCCTGTATATATGAAAACATCAGAAGGAAACTATACACAGCATATAAATAATATATTTTACAATATGTTTTATATAGAAGAAGAAAAAAGAGGATTTTATCCAGAAGAAAATCATATTGTTAGTGGTGTTTTTGAAATTAATATAGAACCAAATGAGGAAAAAGACATTTCATTTATTTGTTCAATGGAAGAAAATATAGATGAACTAGATGCGAAAGCATTAATAAATAATGAAATTGTAAGAATAAATACTATTTATAATGAATCTTTATTAATTGATAATGGAAAAGAAAACAAGACAAAAGAGGAAATGGAAAAAGATGAATTGGTAAGAGCATATTTATTAGCAGCAGACAACTTTGTTGTATATAGGCCTACATTTGGTCTACATACATTAATTGCAGGATATCCTTGGTTTTTAGATTGGGGAAGAGACGCTTTAATATCATTTGAGGGATTAACTTTAATACCAAAAAGATATGAAATTGCAAAAGATGTGTTACTTACATGTACTCGTGATATTAAATATGGATTATTGCCAAATGGATATTCAGAAGTAGATAACAGTCCTTTATATAATAGTGCAGACAGTAGTTTATTATTATTTGAACAAGTACAAAAATACTTAGAATATACAAATGATGATAAATTTATAAAAGAAAATATATATCCAAAACTAAAATTAATAATAGAAAATTACTCAAAAGGAATAGATTTTGATAATAACAATATACACTTAGAAGATGATGGATTAATTTCATCAGGTACAGAGAACACTCAAAATACATGGATGGATGCTAAATATGGAGACTTTGCATTTACACCAAGAAATGGAAAAGTAGTTGAAATAAATGCTTTATGGTATAATGCTTTAAAAATAATGGAAGTATTAAGTAAAAAATACGAGAAATTAGGAAAAAGAATTTTAAGCAAAAAATATAGCCAAATGGCAGAAGAATGCAAAGAATCATTTAATAAAAAATTCTATAATGGAAGAAGAAAATGCTTATATGATGTTATTGGAGATGGAAAAATAAGACCAAATCAATTATTTAGTTTAGCTTTAACATACCCTGTAGTAGATCCATCATCAGAAATGGCTGAAAATATTATAAATGTTGTAGAGAAAAAATTATTAAATAATTATGGTCTAAAAACATTAGCAAAAGGTGAGAAAAACTATGTTGATATATATGAAGGCGATGGATTTAGAAGAGATGCAAGCTATCATCAAGGAATTACTTGGCCTTGGCTTTTAGGATTATATTACAACAGTTTAAGAAATATGAAAGCATTTGAGAAAGATAAAGAAAAGAAGAAAGCTGTGGCTACAAAAATTGATGAGTTTAAGAAGAGAACAGAGAAAACATTCAGAAAGGAAATGAATGAATCTGGATGTATTGGATCTATTTCGGAATTATATGATTCGAAAACGCCATATTTACCTAAGGGTGCCTTTGCTCAAGGATGGAGTGTGGCTGAAGTTTTTAGGATTATTTTCGGGTAGGCACGTTAGCATATTGGCACATTGGGACCGGTTCTTTTTGTGCCAATTGACACAAAAAGAACCGGTGCCAATGTGCCAATGTGCAAAGCATAGCGAGGAGGTAAAGATTTGAAAATAGAAGAATTAGAAAAAGAGCTAAAAAATGAAAAACTTTCATCATTATATTTACTATATGGAGAAGAAAAATTCCTATTAGAAAATTCATTAAAAAAAATCAAGAACTTATTTGGTGAATGCTTAAAAGGAATAAATTACATAACAATTGATGATACTAATCTTCGGAGAAATAATTTCAGATTTAGAAACTCCAAGTTTTGGATTTGATAAAAAGCTTATAGTTGCCAAAAATACAGGATTATTCAAAAAAGAGGGAAGAAAAAAAGCCAAAAAAGATGACCAAAGTATGAAAACAAAATTGTTAGATTATTTACAATCAAATTTTGAATATATAAAAGATTCTATTATTCTTATATTTATTGAAGAAGAGACTGAAAATGGAGACCTGCTAGAATTTATAAATAAAAATGGAGTGGTATGCAATTTTGAATATCAAAAACCTGCTCAAATTCAAGCAAGAATAAAAGCGATTACAAATGCATATAAGGTAAATATTGATGCTCCTACACTTAGTTACTTTATAGAATGTTGCGGAACAGATATGCAAGATTTAATTAACGAAATAAGAAAATTAATAGAGTATGTAGGACAAGGCGGAACAATTACAAAAGATGATATTGATAAATTGTCAATAAAGAAAATAGAAAGTATTATTTTTGATTTGACAGACAGCTTAGGAAAGAAAAATACGAAAGTTGCAATAGATGTTTTAAGGAATTTAATTTTAGCCAAAGAACCTGTTCAAAAGATTTTGATAACTTTATATGGACATTTTAAAAAATTATATTTGGTAAAATTAGCATTAAAAAATAACAAGGATATAATTTATGCTTTAGATTTAAAGCCAAATCAAACTTTTTTAGTAAATAAATATAAAATGCAAGCTGGTTATTTTAAGACTAGTGAAATTAGAAAAATTTTAAAGGAATTATGTGACTTGGATTATAAATATAAGATTGGCCTAATTGATTTAGAAGTTGGCTTCGAAGCTGTACTTTGTGCGTATTGTTAATGGGATTTAATATTGGAGTTATTTTTTCGGATTGGGGACGGTTCTTTTTGCGAAAAATGTCCCATTGGGACCGGTTCTTTTTGG
>USOM01000165.1 GCA_900556345.1 uncultured Clostridium sp.
TTAATAAATAGTCCGGTTTTGAGTATTAAAAGTCCGGTTATGACCGGACTTTTATAAATTTGATTATATAAATACGGTATTAAATGTATAAAAAGTCCTCTTTAAAGCAAAACTAAGCTTTAAGGAGGATATTTTTTATGTATAATTTTAGAACAGATTTAGCCTTAGAAAGAAGAGAAATTTTCAGAAAAAACAATAACTTAGAAGAAATAGATGGAATTGAAATTGAAAACAAAGAAATAGACCCAAATTTAAAAGTAACCAAAGTAGACATTACAAATCAAAATGGAGAACAAGCAATAGGAAAGCCAATTGGAACATATATAACAATAGACATACAAAAATTAAGATTAGCAGAAGAAGCGGAAATTCAAAAATCGGCAGAAATTTTATCAGAAGAACTTAAGGAAATTATAAATAAACATATAGAATCAAAGGATGATATTTTAGTAGTTGGACTTGGAAATATATATGTAACACCAGATTCATTAGGACCAAAAGTAATAAATGACATTGATGTAACACGCCATATAATAAAATATTTACCACAATATATAGACGAAAACTCGAGGCCAGTAAGTGCAATATCACCTGGAGTTTTGGGAACAACAGGAATAGAAACCTTAGAGATATTAGAAGGTGTTGTAAAAGAAATAAAGCCAAAAATATTAATAGTGATTGATGCATTAGCTTCAAGGAGTATAGAAAGAATAAGTAGTACAATTCAGCTTTCAGATACAGGAATAGTACCAGGTGCAGGAGTTGGAAATACAAGAAAAGAAATATCTAAAAACACACTTGGAATACCAGTTATTGCAATACGGAATACCAACAGTTGTTGAAAGTGCAGTTTTGGTTAATGATTGTTTAGATTTATTTATTGAGAAATTACAACAAGAAGCTAAATCTAATGAGTATTTGAATAAATTGAAAGAACAAGATAATTACGAGGAGATTAAAGAGGCTTTAAATCCTAGTGATTATAATATGATTGTTACTCCAAAAGAGATTGATGAACTTATTGAGAATATGAGTAGCATTGTAGCTAGAGGAATTAATATGAGCTTGTGACCTATTGTGCCCCATTGTGACCCATTGGGACCGGTTCTTTTTGGGGCAATTTCTGATTTGGGACGGTTCTTTTTCGGAAAAGGAACCGTCCCAAATCAGAAAAATGTATATAAATTAAAAATAAGTACATAATAAACAAAGCAAGAAATTGCAAAAAAGTTTTGGAGGTAAATGAAAATGGATAACAAGCAAAAAATAAATTGCACAGTACAAAGTTGCAAGTACAATAATGGAAGAGAACAATTATGTGAGTTAAATGCAATAATGGTAACACCAAAACAAAATGTTAATACTGGAAATCCAGATGAATCTGAATGTTCAAGTTATGAATGCGAGTAATTTTTAGCATACTGCCTATAATGGTGGTATGCTTTTTTGCAATTTATATATTAAAAATTGATAGTAGAAAAATAATAGAAATTAGTGATATTTTATTTTTGGGTAGTAATAAAACTAATTGTAATATATGTAAATATATAATAAAAAGTGAACGTGAATCAGTTACAAAAAAGTACACGATATGATACCATAAAATATAGATAATAAATAAAATTAGGAGGATGAAAAATGTTAAGAAACACATTAAGAAGAAACAAAGGTATAACCTTAATTGCTCTTGTTGTAACAATTATAGTGCTTTTAATATTAGCAGGAATAAGTATAGCAATGTTAACAGGACAAAATGGAATACTAAATAGGGCAGCAGAAGCAAAGGAAAAAACAGGAGTAGCACAAGAAGATGAAAGTCAAAAATTAAAAGGATATGAAGATACAATAAACCAATATGCTCCAGGTTCAAATGGAGGAAGTACTGGTGGAGGTTCAACAGAGGGAACTCCCGGAGGAGGTAATTTACCAGAAACAGCAGAAGGGCAACTAGCAGGTACTCCAATAAAAAATCCAACAAGTTATGGAACAAATCCAAATGCACAAGCAACAGCAGATGGAGCAGGAAAATATTTTGCAAAACCAGATGGAGCAACATATGTAGAAGGAACAGTAGATACAGGAGTTGTAGTAAATATAAAGGAAAGCGAATTTGTATGGGTACCAGTAGATGATGTAGTTTTAGATAAAAATAGGGTTTCTGACTTACCAATAAGTGCAGATACAGGAACTTCAAATGGAAAAACATATACTCCAATGGCAGTACAAGTTGGAAATGATTATAAAGGATTTTTATATGATTTTTCTGGAAGCAATGGTTATTTGAAATATGGAAGTAACACAAATTACCAAGGTGATTATAGAGAGCCAGATGTAGTATCATATGATACAGGAGATTATAAATCAGAGGGGATAACTAAAGATATCTTAACATCGGAATATAATGCAATGATAGCAAGTGTATTAAAATATAAAGGATTTTATGTAGCGAGATATGAAGCAGGATTAGATGAAAATAAAAATATAGTATTTAAAGATGCAAGTGTAGCAGGAAATAATGTTACGACAGCAGATGCTAGTAATAGTGAAACAAGTAGTTGGTATGGATTGTACAAAAAAATAAAAACATTTACTACTGATAGTGATAAAGTTGTAAGTAGCATGATATGGGGAAGTCAGTATGATGCAATGATGAATTGGATGGCAAAGACAGGAAAAGAAGTTGGAACAGCAGATAGTACAGGTGAAAAAAGAAATACATATACAGTTACAGGAAAAAACACGAAAGATGTAATAAATAATGTATATGATTTATATGGATGCCATTTGGAATGGACATTAGAGGCTTACCATAGCGATAATCGAGCTGATCGAGGTGGTTATTCAGACAACCTCGATTCCCCAGCCTATCGCGGTGACATCAATCCGAGCCTCACCTATAGGGATTTTTCCTCTCGTGCCACACTTTATATAGAGTAGAGCTGAACTCTTAAATGCAATACACTATAATAAGTAAATTATAGGGAAAAGCAGAGCATTTTAACAGTAGATGGACCCGATTAGGGAACGTTAGAGAACTAATCGGTCCAAGTTTTGTGCACCGATAGGTTGCACAAAACTTGGACCAAAATAATAAGGTATACCAAAATAATAAGGTATACCAAAATAATAAGGTATA
>USOM01000166.1 GCA_900556345.1 uncultured Clostridium sp.
ACTATAACTATATCTTTTCCTTGTTTTAATAATTCCACAGCAGTATGACTTCCTATATATCCTGCTCCTCCTGGTAATAATATTGCCATTTTTTACCTCCTTGAATTTTTTTCTAATTTTATCACTATAGTAATAATTATGCAAGTTTTTCGTTTTTCTTTTTCGGTTCATTTTTGGCATCTTTTTTGCATAAAAAATGAACCTAATTTTTTCCTATATGTTATAGGCTTTTTTAGGTTCTTTATTTTTTTGAAAATCACGAAAAATAACACTAATGTTTTTAGCGTTTTTTATAGTAAGTATAGGTGTGTGTGTGTGTGTGTGTACAGCGCCAAGGCTTTCGTGTCTTTTCATTGTTATTTTCCTTTTTTTCTTTGATTTCTTTTGGTATTATGCTACTATTTAATCCATTTGTCTATACTATTGTCGAAATTTATAGATTTCCTTTTTGCTGCATATTTTTGATTTTTATGATTTGGTTTTTCTGGTATAGTCATTTGCAACAATCCTTTTTCTAGCAGTGGCTTTAAGTATAATATAGTAAAATTTCTTTTATGCTTATATTCCATATATTCCATTATTTCCTTTTTGCTATGTGGATCTTTACAAAATTCTAGTATCTTTATTTCTTGATCATTTAACTTAGTCGGTTCTTGGTCGGTTCTTGGTCGGTTTTCTATTTCATCTTCAAATCCACTATGCATAAATATAGTCGTAATAAAATAATCTCTCGTCTCATTCGTCTCAAATACAGGCTCTTTTGAACCATTATTTTTCAATGCTCTTTTTATTTTAGGAATTCCCGTATTTCTCCCCTCTGTCAATTTTAACTCCTTCAAAAATTCTCCTATTCTACGATTTCTATATTTTCTTGCTATCATATTTTTATCTTCAATTGATTTTTCACTTATAGAACGATCTGGTCCAGGATAACTTACAATATGGATTCTATCTTCCATTATTCTCACTTCTACAGGTTCTCTTACATCATATCCTCTATGATATACTGCATTTACAAGTGCCTCTTCAATAGCCTGATATGGATAATTAAAAAATCTTTCAGCCTCTGCCTGTCCATCAATTTTCAATATTTTTTCCTCAATTACTGTATTTCTAATAAAAGTCAATGCACTTTTTATCATACTGTCTATTGGACCTTTAAAAATTTTTTCTGTCATATCATCTCCCTCAGGTCCATTTCTTAAATCTACTACTTCTATTTGCGAATACGGAAAGAACTTTTGTGGCTCATCATTAAAGAACATTAGTCCAACATTTAATGGTTTCATATACTCTGGCGTTCCATCAACAATTCTCATACTTTTGCACAAATCCATAAAATCCATATTTTCTGATTCTTTTAGTAAATCACTTTTAATTTCATATAGATAATTCTGAATTAGTGGTAATTTTAAATCTCTAATTTCCGCTTCATGGTTCATTCTATCATCAAATGGTATGTTTCTTGCCATATCATACAATTCTTTTTGTTCCATTTCTGTTGCTTTTACTGTACTTGACATTTTTCTTATATAATATGAATATCCTTTTGAAAAGTCTTTGTCTAAGGTTGTTGGGCACTTGTATGGTCTTGTTTGTCCACCAAAGCACCACACTACCAATATGTTTTTTTCTTTGTATTGTGCAACATCCACTATTGGAGTATATGATGGCTGTATTAATTTACATTTTGCCAATAATTCCTTTTGTATTTTATCTATTTTCGACAATTCAAGTCCTGTTATTGGTATTTTTGGTCTCCCGTTTTCTTCCTCTACTCCAATTAAAATATATCCACCACCCCAATTGTCTATATCATTTGCAAATGCACATATAGTATGCAATATTGGTTCTGGATTCCAATTTTTCTTTAATTCTAGCCTTGCGTTTTCCACAATATTTTCATTTAAAATATTTTCTATACTTGTAGGTATTTTCACATTTTCACCTTTCCTTTCTATAATTATTTTTATTTTAGTAAATCCTCTATTTTCCCCACTCTCTTCTATTTTTCCGTTATCATTCTACCATAAATTTACAAAAAAATAAGGCATATAACAAATGTTATACACTTTATTTATATTTTTATTACCCTTATTTAATTTTTTCTATGTCCCCTTCTTTATCGTATCCACCACAATTCCACAAACCACAAATTCAACCGCAATATATGTACTAACTCTAAAAATAGTAATTCCAAGCTCATACAAGAAAACATTATGAGTAGCAGTTAGATAAAATGATAGCAGCATTACAGAAAACAATAGAATACCAAAACATATCTTGAGTCCATATTTCATAATTTTTAAATCTGTTTTGTCTAAATTTGCTAATAAATCTTTTAAATAATTTAATTTTATTATATTTTTAATTTTGTCCATAGTATCAAGACCTTTCATTTTAGTTCTTTAAAATTATGTTAACATATATTAAAGAACTTTTCAAATGAAAGATTTGGAAAGAATTCATATATTATAATTGTACTCTACCTAATAAAAAATCTATTGCACTTATTTGTTTTATTCCATTATAATTATTTGTATCATAATCTAGCGTAATTATATATTTTTTATAATGATTAGATATAGATTCTAATGACTTCAGTTCTCTTTGTAAAGTTGTTTGTTCTCTAACAGATAATGCTACTTGAATATATATATATTCATCTTCTGCTTCCACTACAAAATCAACTTCCATTTCATCATTTTTTCCAATATATACTCTATACCCTTTTCTTTTCAATTCTAAAAATATTATATTTTCTAATATATGGCCTAAATCTTTATTATTATTTTTTCCAAGCAAATATGTTCTTAATCCTAAATCTGATAAATAATATTTTTCCTGCGTTTTTAGCAGTTGTTTTCCTTTTATATCAAACCTATTTACTTTATATAATACATAGCTTTCTAACAAACTATTTACATATTCTTCAATTGTATGAACGGAATTTTTTCTACCGTTAGAAATTAAAGTATCACTTATTTTTTTTGTTGAGATACAAGACCCTATACTATCAAATAAAAATCTGCAGATACTTTCAAGTAACATAACATCATTTACTTTTTTTCTATTTATTACATCTTTCACAATTACTGTACTGTAAATACTATCCAAATAATCTAATTTTTCATT
>USOM01000167.1 GCA_900556345.1 uncultured Clostridium sp.
ATTAAAATATTAATAGGATGGATTTTTTTATTTTAAGATTATAAAAAATCAAAATATGAGAAAAGTCAATTTTAAAATATGGGTAATAATTTGAATTTAACAGAATAAAATTTAATGAATGGAGGTAGAAAATATGTTAAAAGGAAGTAAAACAGCTGAAAATTTAATGAAGTCATTTGCTGGTGAGTGTCAAGCAAGAACCAGATATACGTATTATTCAAGTATTGCTAAAAAGGAAGGATATATTCAAATAGCAAATATATTCATGGAAACTGCAGAGCAAGAAAAGGAACATGCAAAAATATTTTTAAAATTTTTAAAAAGTAGGTTTACAAATTGATATTAAAAGTACTTTTTATATTTTAGGGGGAGTATTTTATTTATGGAGCAGTAGCTCCATTTTTTTATAAAAAATAGTTTGAGGTTAAAGAAATATATGATAAAATTAAGAAAATAACTACCGATAAAGAGTCGGATTACATACGGTTTAGATACGGTTTTTATGTGGCAAGGTGGGACATTTGGAAATTTTTTTGATAGCACAGAAACGCTAGGCTTTGCCTAGCCTATCAAAGATTTTGATAGCAGTTTCTCTTTATGCTCTTATAAAATATCTGCAGGTGTAATTTCCAGTTAAGATATTTTATAATTCCTTTTTGGGATTTGATTAAACTTTTTTAAAGTTTATGGGTGAGCATAGCGAGGGCAAAGCCCTTAAATAAAAAAAGAAAAGGAGTTAAATTAAGATGGCAAGAATAAGAAAAGAATATAAAATGACAGAAAAAAATGTGGAGTACATAGAAGAAGTTAAAGAGAAAAATAATTTAAAATATAGCAGTGAAGCATTAGATTTAATAATTAGAGAGCATAGACAAAATTCAGATATTACAACAGAAGCTATGATTAAAATAATAGCAAAAGAAGTATCAGAACAAATCAAATTTGATATGAAAGAAATAAAAAATTCTAGCAATAATACTGATAGAAATACTCAAATACTTTTAGAATTAATTAATGGATTTTTTGTAATTTCTGAGTATGGAAGGTTAGCAACAACAGAGGATATTATAGCACCAGCATTACCTAGGGCAATAGATCTTGTAGATAAGAGAAGAGAAAATAGTATGAGGTTTAGATAAGAAATATTAAAGTAAAAAAACTTAAGGATTTAGATAGAGAGTATTAATTATATTTTTTTGATGACCAACTGGAGTATTAAGTAACGGAGTGGAGAGTAGCGTAATGAGTAAGTTAATACGTAAGGCGGTAGAATGTATTTAAGACTAAATAATTTTTAAATTAAATTTTATTTAGATTAACAGTTGTTTGGAGTAGGATTTTTCTATTAAACTTTTTAAAAGTTTAATAGAATGTTATTTATAAAAATGATATACTTATATAAGTTTTAGTTTGCAAATTTTCCATAGAAGATTTGCTCCGTAAAGGACATCTTTAAAGGTGTCCTTTTATGATATAATGATTAAGTAAACTAAAACTTAAATACATTTAAAGGAGAAATAGTATATGGAAAAAGAAATATTAGAAATTTTGAAGTCTATTCAATTAGATATTAAAGGGTTAAAAGATGAAGTTAAAGACTTAAAAGAGGGTCAAAAAATAATTGAAAAGAAACTTGATGGAGTTGTAGAGCAGACAGCAGAGCTATTAGAATTTAGAACAACTGTAAAAACAAAACTTGATGAATTAAAAGAAGTTGAAGAAGTAACTAAAGTTAATTGTTATGATATTGCAAAATTAAAAGCAGTCAAATAGATTTGAGACCAGGAGAGTTAAAGGAGCTTATAGCTCCTTTTTTTGTAGCTACAAAAGATAGTAGGTGGGAGAGAGAAGATATATAAATAAAAGTCGTGTTAATAAATTAATTATTGAACAATAATATAAGTAATTCTATTATTAAGTTAATAAATTAATTAACTAACTAACTAACGGAGTGATTATAGTGGCAAGAAAAACTATTAAAGGCTTAGAAGTAATAATTACAGATTTAGAAAAGCGTTTAAATGAACAGAATAAAATTAATGTTGAATTACATAATAAAATATCACAAATGCAACCCGACGATAAATTTGAAAATAGTCCAATATATCATCAAATGGTCAAGGAAATTGAAAAATTAAAGGCTATTATAAGATTAAATGAAATAAACACTAAATCTAAAGATGATACTATTAAAAGGGATAGAGATACCATACAAAAATTGCTGAAGGAAATTAAAGAATTAAAAAGCAACAATGTTGTTAATAAATTAAAAAATGAACGTGGTGCTGGAAGAAAAGAAATGTTTACTGAAGAACAAAAAGCTAGAGTAAAAATGTTAAGATTACAAGGTAAAAGTTACAGAGCTATTGCTAAAGATATGAATTGTAGTGTTGCTACTGTTCATAAAATAATTAACGAACAATAATGTTAATAAATTAATTAGCAAACAAAGTGTTATTTAATTAATTTATTAACATAAATACAAATAATTAAAGTGTTAAAAATACGATTTTACGTTAAAGTTTACTGGAGCTAAACTTAGAGTGGTGTTTTCACCCCTTATAAATGGCTTAAAACCGTAAAATTTAAAAAATAAAAATGAAAAAACTGCGTAGAAAAATAATTCTGCGCAGTTTTTTCGTTTAAATAGCTTGTTTATAAAGTTTAAGAAAAGTTTATTATTCAACGTTAATTGTAAATTTATATACTATATCTCCAGTATCATACCATCTGGCAGAAACACTATATGTATATGATCCTTTTATTTCTGGTGATTTGAAAGAATAGTTATTAATATCTATAGAATTATTATTATTAATTTGTTGAATTGAATATTCATGGGGAATTTCACTAAATTCTAAATTTATTTCACTTGACGGTGTTACTGTCAATGAATAATTTCTAGTCTTGTATTTTGTTAAATATTTTGTTTTTCCGTTGTAATTATAACTAGAAATACAACTATTTATCATTTCAGAATTACTTTTAATTTGTAAGTTAGGTATATCTAGATTTTTGTTTGAATTGTTTTTATTTGTAAAAACAATAGAGGCTATTAAGGTTATAGATAATAAGGTAATTATAAGACAAATAGTTTTTTTATTCAATTTCACAATATTACTCCTTTTATAC
>USOM01000168.1 GCA_900556345.1 uncultured Clostridium sp.
TTATAATGATAAATATAAGGAAAAAATAATATAAATGGGACCAAAAAGAACCGACCCCTATGGTCCCGTCACCAACAAGCAAGGAGGTAAAACGATGAATATAACAGAACTAACAGTTCACGAATTACAACAAAAACTAAAAGGAAAAGAACTTACAATAGCAGAAATACTAGAAAGTTATTGTAACAGAATAAATGAAAAAGAGCCAGAAGTAGAGGCATTTGTAACAACATATTTAGAAGAAGCAAAAGCCGAAGCTCAAAAAGTACAAGAAAAGCTAGATAATGGCGAAGATTTGGGAGAATATGCAGGAATTCCAATAGGAATAAAAGACAATTTATGTATGAAAGGAACAAAAACAACATGTTCCTCTAAAATGCTAGAAAACTTTGTTTCTCCTTATGATGCAACAGTTATAGAAAAATTAAAAGATGAAAATATAATATCTTTAGGAAAATTAAATATGGATGAATTTGCAATGGGAAGTTCAACAGAAAGTTCATATTTTAAAAAGACAAAAAATCCTTGGAATTTGAACAAGGTTCCTGGTGGTTCATCAGGAGGTTCAGCAGCAGCTGTTGCAGCTAATATGGTTCCTTGGGCATTAGGTTCAGATACTGGTGGAAGTATCCGTCAACCAGCTTCATTATGTGGTGTTGTAGGATTAAAACCAACTTATGGACTAGTTTCAAGATATGGATTAGTTGCATTTGCATCAAGCTTAGACCAGATAGGCCCTATAACTAAAGATGTTAGAGATAGTGCTATGCTTTTAAGCTTAATTGCAGGACATGACGAAAAAGATACAACATCAGAGGAGATAGAGAAAAAAGACTATACAAAGGCTCTAAAAAATGATGTTAAAGGTCTAAAAATTGGCGTTCCAAAAGAATTCTTTGGAGAAGGTATAAATGAAGAAGTTAAAAAAGAACTTACAAAAGCAATTGAAACATACAAAGAATTAGGAGCGGAAGTTGAAGAATTTTCTTTAGATGTTGCAAAATATGCATTAGCAACATACTATATAATCGCTTGTGCTGAGGCAAGTTCAAACTTAGGTAGATTTGATGGAATAAGATATGGATATAGAACTCCAGAATATTCTAATTTAAAAGAAATCTACAAAAAATCTAGAAGCGAGGGATTTGGACCAGAGGTTAAAAGAAGAATTATACTTGGAACTTATGTGTTATCATCAGGTTATTATGACGCATATTACAAAAAAGCTCAACAAGTTCGTACTCTTGTTTCAAATGAATTTAGCAAGGCTTTTGAGAAATATGATGTAATTTTAACTCCAACTTCACCAGTTACAGCTTTCAATATTGGAGAAAAATCAAATAACCCATTAGAAATGTATTTAGCAGATATCTGTACGGTATCTATAAACATTGCAGGAGTTCCAGCAATTTCTATTCCTTGCGGAGTTGATAGTGAAGGTATGCCAGTCGGAATGCAGTTAATTGGTAATAAATTTGAGGAAGAAAAGATTTTAAATGCTGCTTATACTTTTGAGCAAAAGGTTAAATTTAGAGAAAATTATAGACCAGAATTTAGAAAATAGGAAAGTAGAACAAAAGGAGGAAACAAAAATGTCAAGAGAAGACTATGAAGTAGTAATAGGACTAGAAGTGCATGCAGAACTATCAACAAAAACAAAAATATTCTGTTCATGTCCAACATCATTTGGAGCTAGCCCAAATACACATACATGTCCAATATGTATGGCAATGCCAGGAACACTACCTGTTTTAAATGAAAAAGTTGTTGAATATGCAGTAAAAGCAGGTTTAGCAACAAACTGTGAGATCTCAAGAAACAGTAAAAATGATAGAAAAAATTATTATTATCCAGATTTGCCAAAATCATATCAAATATCACAATTTGATAAACCACTTTGTGAGCACGGATATATTGAAATAGATGATAAAGATGGAAACAAAAAGAAAATAAGATTACTTAGAATTCATATAGAAGAAGATGCAGGAAAATTAAACCATGATGATTTTGGAGGAGGAAGCTTAGTTGACTTAAATAGAGCAGGTGTACCACTAATTGAAATGGTTTCAGAGCCTGACTTATCTTCACCAGAAGAAGTTGATAAATACCTTAAAAAGTTAAAATCAATTTTGGAATATATAGAGGTTTCAGACTGTAAAATGCAAGAGGGTTCATTAAGAGCAGACGTAAACGTATCTGTTAAAAAGAAAACAGATACAAAGCTTGGAACTCGTACAGAAATGAAAAATATGAATTCATTTAGAAGTATAACAAGAGCAATTGAATATGAGGTAGAAAGACAAATCGATGTCCTAGAAGATGGCGGAGTAATTGAGCAAGAAACTTTAAGATGGGATGATGTTTCAGGAAAAACATTCCCAATGAGAGACAAAGAAGATGCTCAAGATTATAGATATTTCCCAGACCCAGATTTGGTTGCAATCAAATTATCTGATGAATATATAGAAAACGTAAAAAATAATTTACCAGAATTACCTGAAAGTAGATATGAAAGATATAGAAATGAATATAAAATGTCTGAGAAAGATGCAGGAATAATTGTTTCATCTAAATACTTATCAAACTTATTTGAGAAAGCAAGCAAAATTTGTGGTAATCACAAAGCAGTAAGCAACTGGATAATTTCTGATATTTCTAGAATTTTAAATGAAAAAGAAATGGAACCAATAGAAATTCCATTTACTGCGGAGCAACTTGCAAACCTAGTAATATTAATAGATAAAGGAACAATAAGCTCAAGTATAGCTAAAAAAGTATTAACAGAAATGTTCGAAAATCCTAGAGAACCAGAAGAAATTATTAAAGAAAAAGGTTGGATACAAATTTCTGATGAAGGAGCAGTAAAAGAAGTGGTTCAAAAAGTATTAGCAAATAACCCACAATCTGTTGCAGATTTTAAAGCTGGAAAAGACAGAGCTTTAGGATTTTTAGTTGGTCAAGCTATGAAGGAAACTAAAGGAAAAGCTAACCCACAGATGTTAAATAAGATGTTTGCAGAAGAGATGAATAAGTAGATAAAAAGGGGGACGAAAGTTCTCTTTTTTTGAAATGGGGACGGTTCCTTTTTCAAAAAGGAACCGTCCCCATTTCAAAAAAATT
>USOM01000169.1 GCA_900556345.1 uncultured Clostridium sp.
TCAGGCACTGTAAGGGACTTTCACCCTCAAGTTGTTGCCCATGCTGGGCACACTATAAAAATTAGATGGATTTTTTCTTCCATCTCATTTTTTCATCATACCTCTAAAATATTTTTTAATTACATAACTATTTGAAGCAATATTACAAGTACAACCCCAGGTACTCCAAAAATACCAACAATTAAAGAAGTTAGCCATGTAATATTAAGTGCAAAACCAAAACTTGCACCTACTAAATTAATTAAAAATAAAACCACTCCTCCTACAAAGGCATTAATCATAAGTTTAATTATAATTTTTACTGGTACTGCTATAATTTTTAAAACTATGTATAAAACAATTAGTGCAACTAAAAAGCTTAAATATTCCATTTTTATTTATCTCCTTTTCATTAAAATTTCTTACTTTTCATAATTCCTGGAAAATACAAAAGTCTATATAAACTTTTATTTAATTTATCCTTCATAAAACTATCATCAAATTTATTATTTGTCAAATAACTAAATAAAATATAATGTTTAATAGCATATAATCTCTTACTAAATAACACCCCTCTCATATCTTTAGATAAAATTTCCTTAAAATACATATAATATCCAAAAGGAGATTCCTTAAAGGTCTTGCTTATGTTTTTAGTATATCCTCCATCAATATAGCTTCCCTGTTCTATAACATCATTTATAGCAATTACTTTGTATTTTTCATCCATTTCATAATACATTCTAGCTTCTGTTATAAACTTTTCGTTATGTTCCAGTTTATGAAAAAACTCTTTTCTTATTTTACTATTAAAAACAATTATTTTTTCTCCTTGAACATCTTCCTTAAAATACAAATCAAACATTGATGTTATTTGTCCTTGCCTTTTAAATTCGTTTCCGCTTATTTTTCCATCATTTTCTTTTTTCAAAAATACCATCGCATATAAATTTTCATTTTCTAATAATTTATTTGCATTTTTTTCAATTTTCTGGAATGCATCTGGTACAAAATAATCGTCTGAATCGCAATCTACAATTAGGTTTCCTGTTGCTAATTTAACAGCTTCATTTATAGCTGACATTTTGCCATTATTTTTTTGATAATAATATATAATTGGTATAATATTTTCATCTTTAAATTTTTTTACAAATGTTTTTGTATCATCAGTTGAACCGTCATCTACTATTATCCACTCACAATTTAGATTGTACTTTAAATTTTCTTTTATGCTATCATATAGTTTTGGGAGGTATTTTCCTCTATTATATGTTGCAGTTAATATGCTTATTTTCATTTTTTCTCCTTTTTTCGGATTGGGGACGGTTCCTTTTGCAAAATGTCCCATTAGGACCGGTTCTTTTTGAGACATTTTTCGTGAAAAGAACCGTCCCCAATCAGAAATCATAAAATTCCTTTTATTTCATCTAATAAAAATTCATTATCAAAACTACCTTCGCTATCATCAAAGACAACATTTTTCAAAATAACCTGTTTCAATCCCTCATAAATTGCATCTTCCGAATTTTGTAAAATTAATTTTGGTAGATAGCCTTTTACCGCTTCTTTTGCCGCAGTGTCTGTGATAATTATTTTTTTGTTTAAAATCTTTGCTTCATCAATAACCATTCCATAACCCTCAAATTTTGAAAGCAACGCAAAATAATCTGCTCTTTTTATATATGGATACGGATTTTCTCTTTTTCCCATAAGTTTAAATGTATCTTCTACTTCTAGCTCTTTTATTTGATTTTGTAGATTTTCCTTTTCAGGTCCATCTCCTATTACATAAATATTATGCATAATTCCATCATCTATAAGTCTTTTATGAACATTTATTAACCTATCAATCGCCTTTTGTTCTACAAGCCTTGCAACTGTGATGATAGATGGTATATTTTTATCTATATATTCTTGTCCAATTTCAGCTTTAGATTTTTCTATTATTCTGTCTTTATCTATATAATTATATATTACTTCTTCTTTTTGACCTAAATTAGGAATACCACTATATATCCTATTAAATGAGTTCTCATTATCTTTACTTACAAATATTATTTTATCATATTTGCTATAAATTTTTTTATCAACTTTAAGTTTTAATTTTGCCTTAAAATTATCTCCAAAAACTTTTGCTATGTCATTATGAACCCATACAATTTTCTTATTTGATTTACCATATTTAAAAATTCTTGTAATTGGCCCCTCTAGAAAGGCTATTTCAACATCAAATTTTCCTTGAATATATTTTTTGTATATAGATTTTCCACTTATTAATACTTTTATGGGGATAATTTTCTTCTTGATTTTGCTCATTTCCTCATAAGAATTATCGTATAGTCGTATTATTTTTATTTTATTTGATAATTCTTTTTCAAAGGCTCCTTTTCCATATAGTGTAAATATTGTTATATCATATTCATCTTGTAATTTATTTACTATATCTACTAAAACTCGCTCTGCTCCACCTATTCCTAGGCTAGTTATTCCAAATACTATTTTTTTCATTTTCTTCCTTTCTTGCCTTTTGTTCATTTTGGGACCAAAAAGAACCGACCCCAATGGTCCCACTTGTACATAAAATTATTACCATTGTCATGCTTGATAAATTGAAAAATACATATCCTGAAAAACATGATAAACCAACAGCTAATAGCATGCCAAATAAATTCATAACTGTATCAATCTTTATTTCTTTTCTATTTTTCAATGCCTGCCAAATAGCTCCTCCAATTATTACTGCAAATGGTCCAAAGTATAGAATAAATCCTATTACTCCAAAATTGCAAATAAAAGCTGGTAACTCCATTTCCATTACTAATTCACCGGTTTGATTTTTATATCCATTTCCAAATAATATTAATAATGGATTTTTCTGCTCTTTAACCAAAATTATATTATAAATAAGCTGTTGTTTTCTTAAATTTACATTTGATAGATTCGTTTTTTTAGCATAATCACAGAATTTTACTATCGCTCTTTTTTCTGCCTCTGACATATAATTTTCTTCTATAGTGCCACTTTGTATCTTTTTATAAATATTTAATATATTAATATATTTTTACATATTTTCCCTAGATTTTGTTGCAATTTTATTTATTTTATTATAATATTTGAGCATATTTATTATACTACATATA
>USOM01000170.1 GCA_900556345.1 uncultured Clostridium sp.
CTATTACAAATGCTACTACAAATCCTACAAGAATAGTTTTTAGTGTATAATTTCCTATAATTATTCCATTTTGAATTGATATTTTCCCAGTATTTACCATATAGATTACCCCAAGTGACGCTCCTCCAAATGTGAAAGATGTTAAATAAAAAAATATAAGCATTTTTAAAATTTCTTTGATATTTCTTGGTTCAAACGATACATATATCATTACAATTGATAAAATAAATTTTAATATTAAATTTAAACTAGCTTTATATAATCCATTTAAGCTTGCAAAGTAATATAATATGGCATAAAAAGCTCCTATTCCCGCGCCGCACAGCTATTTTCCATATTTTAAACTTTGATTTACTTATTAAACCTGTAGCATATAATATTATAAAATTTAGTACAAGATTTTCCATAAAAATAACATCTATATAAATTGTCATTGTCTCACCTTGTTTTATATTATAGACCTTTTATTGCGAAAAATTTGTCTTTTCTTATTGTAGAAAAAAAGAAATATTCTACAAATTAGAACATTTCTTTTATTTCTTTTAATAAATTCATTGTAAATTCTTGAGCTCTTATACTCACATTTCTGTCATACTCTTCTTTTAATATTTCATTATCAGATATAACTCTTATATCAATTGCAGGAATTCCATATTGATTAGCAACAGTGTAAATTGCGATTCCTTCCATTTCTTCGCATAAAATTCCGTATTTTTCGTTCATTTTGATTAACCAATCACATTCAGAATTCCAAATATCACCACTTCCAATTCTTCCATAATGAATTTTTCCATATTGATATTTGTTTTCTATTTTTTTGATTTTTTCTATTAATTCTCGACTTCCGTTTTGTGGAATTAATCTATCTTTTTCCCCTGCAACAAAATTTATTAATTCCCAATCATCTAAATTATAGCCTTTTCCCTCTTCTTTGAACTTTGTGTTTATTGATGTTATGTTTATACAATCTGTTCCAATAACTATATCTGATTTATGGATGTCTCTTGAGATTGCTCCGGCACATCCCTGATTTATTATATAATCCGGATTAAATTTTTCTATTGCAAGTGTTGTGGCAGCTGCATTGTTTATTAATCCTACTTTTGAGTCACATAAGATTACTTCGTTTTCATATATTTTTCCTGTGTAGAATTTGCATAGCTTGTTTTCTATTACTTGTTTTTCTTGTAAATTTTCTATTAGGTAGTTTAGCTCTACATCTGCCATTGCGGATATTATTAGTATTTTTTTCATTTTGGTTATTTCCTTTCTGTTTGGTACAAAATGGATTGGATCTTTTTTGTCCATTTACAAATTTTGACTTTAATTTCTTTTTTTGTTATAATGAAATTAGTTGTTTTGCATAATTTTAATATAGGAGGATAATTCTATGAAAAAGTCAACTTTATTATTAATAGCTATGGTAATTTGTATTATTGCTTTTGTTATGGTCTTAGTATGGCCATATATAAGCAATTACATCAACGTACAATTCTTTGATACAAACAGCATTATTGATGAACTGTCATCGACAATAAATTAATTGTTGACCTGAGATTGCCTTTCAAATACTTTTTTGTATTTAAAAGGCAACCTCTTTTTTTAAGGTTGCCTCCATATATGTATTATGTAATTTTTACGCATTTTTAGCAATATTAGCTATTTCTGCAAATGCTTTTTCATCATTTACAGCTATTTCAGCTAACATTTTTCTGTTTATTGTAACATTAGCTTTCTTTAATCCTGCGATTAATTTGCTATATGTTAAACCATTCATTCTTGCAGCAGCGTTTATTCTAGCTATCCATAATTTTCTGAAATCGCTTTTTCTATCTTTTCTTCCTACATAAGCGTAAGATAATGATTTTAATACTGCTTGATTTGCATTTCTGAATCTATAGTGTTTTGCACCAAAGTATCCTTTAGCTTGTTTTAAAACTTTTTTATGTCTTCTTCTTGTTATTTTTGCTGTTTTTACTCTTGCCATTTTCTTTTATTCTCCTTTCTACTTTTTAGTTACCATAAGGTAATAATTTCTTTATTGTATTTTCACATGTTTTGTCTGCATAAGCACCTGGGCGTCTGCTATTTAATTTTTGTCTTTTTGTTTTATTTGCTAATAAGTGTCTTCTTCCTGATGTTGTTCTTTTTACTTTTCCTGTAGCTGTTAAAGAGTATCTTTTCTTTGCAGCTTTGTTTGTTTTCATTTTAGGCATGATTAAAACTCCTTTCAATTTTTTGATTTTTATATATTTTACGCTTTTTTAGATAGCATAATAAACATATTTCTACCTTCTAATTTAGGCTTTTTGTCAACTGATGCAATATCTTCTAAATTTTCTATAAATTTATTTAATACATCTTCTCCTAATTTAGAATTGTTCACTTCTCTTCCTTTAAATCTTACTGTTATTTTTACTTTGTTTCCATCTTCTATGAATTTTCTTGCATTTTTTGCCTTAAATCCAAAATCGTGTTCTTCTATATTTGGAGTTATTCTGATTTCTTTTACCTCTACTGTTTTTTGCTTTTTCTTTGCTTCTTTTTCTTTTTTTGCTTGCTCAAATTTATATTTTCCGTAGTTCATTATTTTACAAACTGGTGGTTTTGAGTTTGGAGCAACTAAAACTAAATCTAGCTTTTTTTCTTCAGCAATTTCTAATGCTTCTTTTAATGAAACAACTCCTAATTTTTCTCCTTCGTCTCCTATTAATTGTACTTCTCTTGCTCTTATTTGACCATTTATTGGTAATTCTTGTTTTATAAAAAACACCTCCTAAAACAATAAAAAATTGACTTTTCTTTGTTACAAGATAAGCCAATTAATCCACGTCAAATAATTTAGTTAATTATTTTATTTTTCTTACCTTTTCCCCATTGGTTAAGGTGAGAAGTGGAATACTTCTTCTTGCAACAGAAAGTATTATATTATTTTTTGTGGTTTTTGTCAAGACTTTTTGCAAATTTTTCTGATTGGGGACGGTTCTTTTTTCGAAAAAGAACCGTCCCCAATCAGAAAAACTTTACTTTTTTACCTTTTCCACTTGTAATTTTATCCAAAATGTAGGATAATAGAAGAGATTGAAAAATAATTAAATAAGAGGGATTAATA
>USOM01000171.1 GCA_900556345.1 uncultured Clostridium sp.
CTCCTTTTACTTTTTTATTAAGGGCTTTGCCCTCGCTATGCTCACCCATAAACTTAAAAAAAGTTTAATCAAATCCAAATATGAATTATAAAATATCTTAACTGGAAATTATACCTGTAGATATTTTATAAGAGCATAAAGAGAAACTGCCCCCAAAAATTTTGTGGGGCTAGGCAAAGCCTAGCATTTTCTTGGGTACAAAAAAATTTCCAAATGTCCCACTTTGCCACACAAAAACCGTATTAAAACCGTATATAATCCGATACTTTGTCGGCGGTTGTTTTCTTAATTTTATCACACATTTTTTTAACCTCAAACTATTTTTTTATAAAAAAAATGGATCTACTGCTCCATAAATAAATAATCCCCCTAAAATATAAAGAGTATTTTTAATCTCAATTTGTAAACATCACTAAAAAAAATTTTTTTCAAAAGGGTTTGGGCAGCTCTCCCAATAAATAATTTAAAATTTAAGTAAAGCTTAATTTTAAATTTATAGGAAGTGTGTACACACTTCCTATGCTTGCTATTCTTCTAATTTTTAAAATACTTTTTCAATACCTCGTTTAGATGGAATATGATAGCCATTTCTAACTTGTATAAAACTACCACATCCACAACTACATTTTATAAATATAACTTCTAATTCTTCTGTCTTTGGAAGTTTAAGTTTTTCTCCACACATTGGACATAAAAAATATTTCTTTTTTTCTAACTTCATAATTTTCCCCTTACTAAAAAATACTCTATAAATCTACTTTGAAAATATCTTAAATAATTTTATTTTTTCATTTCTTTTTTGCTCCATTTTTTCTTTTAGATCTTGAAGCTTATTATCTACTTCTTCAAAATGTTCTGCTAAATATAACTGTTGTTCACTTTTTTTCTGCTCTTCCTTTAAAAGTATCTGACTATTTTCAATTAACTTATGCAATTCAGATATTTGTTTGTCTTTTTCATCTAATTGCTTTTTTAAAAATTCATTTTCAGAGTTTAAACTATTTAAATATTCTTTATTGAACTCTTTTAACTCAAGTTTAAACTCTTTAAAGTCAGTATTTTTAATACTTATATCAACATCTTCTCTATCAATATTTAGCCCATCAGTTAAACCATTTAATCTATCATCATTGAAGTTTAAACCTTTAAATATTAAATTAATACCTTCATCTGAAATATAAGTAATACCTTTATTTTTAACCACATACTTCTCAATTTCTTTTAACTTAATTTTATTATAAATACTAACTTTACTTAAACCAGTTAAAACGGATACTTCTGCAACACTCCTCAACATCCCTTAAACCCTCCCTTTTAGAATAAACCCGATATATAAACTAATTCAATAAATCTCTTAAAAATCCTGTCTACCTATTATTAATCAATCCATTCTTTAATCATTTCCAATAATATTTTATCTCTATCTAATCCAGTTTCATCTACCTTCTTAATAAACTCATTATAAACCTCATTAGGAACTCTAAAATTTATTGCTTTTGTTGAAGATCTTCTTCTCTTACTAGACTGTATATTAACTTTTATTTTTTCTTTAATTGCTGGAATATCTTTATCATTAATACCACCTAAAAATTTTATAGCTTCTTCTTCTGTATAAAAAGTCTTATATATACTAGGATAACCTAATAAAAGTTCTTTACACTCACTCCAGGTTCTAACTATCTTATTTTTAACACCTTTACCTTCTTTAATAGCATAATACTTTTGTTTTTTCTTTTTACTCATATTCTTATAACCCCCATCGCTCGCACTAAATTTTCATATTTTTTAGTTGACTTTTAAGTCAACATCAACTATGGTTTGGTGAATTAGGAAACGGCTCGCTCCCCCCCTTGCAATTAATATAACATAAAAATACTAATTGCAAAGGGGATAAGCAAGCATGATATTATGGCTTGGAGCCATTGAGGTATCCGTGTCGCATTTATCCCGTGGCTTCCAACCACTATGTAAATCAATCTCGTTTAGGTCTGGTATTATCGAGCATACTACCATGTAACTTTCTACACACCCCTAGGAGCTAATGCAAACTCCACCAGGACAGGCACTCCACTACTAAAAACTAACTTTAATAGTTTGTCTAAAAATAGCACCTCCCCATCTAACGGCGCTATCCTCGGTGGTGAGCCGAGTAGTTTTTTATAGTGTTATTCCTTAACCACTTACCATACAGGATTTTTCAGTATTTAATTTATGAAAAACTTGTCTTAATTTTTATTTAGTTAAATAAAAAAGCCTTTTAGTAAGGTTTTACCATACTAAAAGGCTTGAAAATTCTTCTTTAATCAGTTATACTTTATTCATAATATTGAATAAAATATATTTTATAAAGTAGCTTTCGTGCTTGGTTTTATGTGTGAGATATAACCTTGAACGTAGTTACTAACTAAATGAAGTTCTTTTCTAACAGCTTTCTAGGTATTGCAGTACCTTGTAAAGTTCGGCTCATATGTTAGTTTGCAGACTAATATATGAGAGTTGAATAAGAGCTTTTTTTATTTAAGTTTAATTCCAAATTTAAGTTAATTTTACCCTGTTTTTCTGCATAAAGCAAGATTTTTTTTTGTTGTACCTTGTTGTCAACGCTTGAATTTACTTACTTATACTCATATTTTACTTATCTCTAAATTCCTCTATATCTCGTTTTTTTCTCGATTTACTTAATTCTTTTTGTTGTTCAGACTCTCTATGTATTAATACTACTGGCTTTATTTTATCACTTTATTGTAGTATTATGAGCTATTGTTTACAACTTGATTTTAGAATTATCCCTTTATAATTTCCATAGTTTATAATACATTTTTGCTATACCTTTCGACTTACAATATACTATTATTTATAGTTGATTTTTTAATACAACATAAAGAAAAAATAAATAAAATTGAACATAAAATTAATAAATTAAAATTACAAAAACAAATAATCCTAGCTCGTGAAAAAAGGATAAAGAAAAGCTCTTACTAGAAGATTAATTCAAATATGCGCTATTATTGAAAATATAGGTATTGATAATGTAGAATTGACCAATAAGTTCAAATCCTACTTTGAAGCTAATGATAAATCCAAAAC
>USOM01000172.1 GCA_900556345.1 uncultured Clostridium sp.
TTTTGAAATGGGGACGGTTCCTTTTTAAAAAAGGAACCGTCCCCATTTCAAAAAAGTTCCCAATCAGAAAAAATCAATCTTCCCTCATTTCTTTAAGCATAATATCTCCAAAAACTGCATAACCTTGTGTTGGGTCATTTACTAAAACATTTGTAATAGCTCCGTATAAATTTACCATTTTGCACTACTGGTGAGCCACTCATTCCTTGTATAATTCCTCCAGTTTTTGCTAATAGTTCTTCATCTTTTACTTTTATAAGCATTGATTTATTATCTGTATCATTATTTATAAATATTCTTTCAATTTCTATTTTATATTCTTTTGCTGTCCCTGCACTTAATTCTTCCGCTTTTGCATTACTCGATTTATTATTTACAATATCTAAATTGCAATATATAGATGCCTCTCCTAATGATATTTCATCTCTTCTTGCAACTTCCATTTCTTTTGATAAATCTGTCTTTATTCCTGACAAATTGCTAACAGTTCCATAAATTCCTAAACTACTATTTTTATAAATAGTTCCAATTGTTGTCCCATCCTCTATTGTTCCTTGGATTTTACCCGGATTTCCGCTTTATTCCTTTTATTATTGATAATATTTTTGTTGTTAAAAATTCCCCATTTTGAATTTCCACTAATTTTCCAGTATCAGTGTCTGTTATCCCATGTCCAAGTGCTGCAAAATTTCCTGTTGATGGCTCGTAAAATGTTAGTGTTCCTATTCCTGCTGCGCTATCCCTTACCCATAAACCTAATTTATAACTTCCATCCCCATATTTTATTGGTGTAATGTTGCAATTTTTTATCTCATTATTTCTTACATATTCTATTTCTAAATTTTTCCCTTCTGATTTATTTACAATATTTATTAATGTATTTGTATCTGTCACTTCTTCATTGTTTATTTTTGTAATTCTATCTCCTTCTTCTATTCCTGAATTTTCATAAGGTTTATATTTTTGATTATCTATTCCTTTTATCTCACTCATTCCCACAACTAAAACACCATTTGTATATAGCTTTAGTCCTGATACTTGCCCAACTGGCACAACTGTTGTTTTGTCTATTATGCTTACTGATACTTCTTTTACATTGAATGTATTAAATAATTTTACATCTACAGTTGCTTCTTTGTTCTTAGAATCTGAAAGCGATGATATTTCTGATGATGCTAAAACTGTATCACAATCTTTGTCTCCTATTTTTAATGATATTCCCGCAAAATTTCCTATATTTAGTTGTTCTCCTCCATATAGGATGATATTGTTTGGTATGCTATCTACTTTACAGCAATATGTGTATATACATAATAAAAAAGCAATAATAAATATTCTTCTGGTTCTTTTCATTTTCCCACCTTCGAATTTATTATTGCCTTTTTTTGATTTTTTATTCTTTTGAGTTTTTATTTTTAAAGCATAAAAATATTGAGGCAAAAAACTTCTCATTTTTCCACCCCAACTATTGATTTTCAGCCCAATCTTTAAATATTACCTTCTAGCTCGTTCATCTAAAGAATCCAAATTATCTAATGCCTTACCAGTTCCCAAAGCTACACAAGAAACTGTATCTTGAGCAATCATAACATTAATTCCAGTTTTTTCTTGTAAAAGCTTATCTAATCCATCAATTAAGCATCCTCCACCAGTCATATAAATACCTTTATCACTTATATCTGCTGCAAGCTCTGGTGGTGTTCTTTCTAATACAGAATGTACTGCATCAACAATCATTAAAGCTGGTTCTTGCAAAGCTTCTAACATTTCACTTGAATGAATTGTAACTGTTGTTGGAAGCCCTGTTGTTAAATCTCTTCCTCTTACATCCATTTCAACATCTTGGATTTTTGGATAAACACATCCAACATTTACTTTTAATTCCTCTGCTGTTCTTTCTCCTATTGCTAAATTGTATTTTTTCTTAATATATTTAGAAACATATTCATCAAATTTATCTCCTGCAACTTTTATTGATGTACTTACAACAGAACCTCCAAGCGATATTACCGCAATGTCTGTTGTTCCTCCACCAATATCTACTACCATATTTCCACAAGGTTTTGATATATCTATTCCTGCTCCAATTGCTGCTGCTATTGGTTCTTCTATTAAATATACTCTTCTTGCTCCTGCATTTGTTGCCGCATCTATTACTGCTTTTTTCTCAACCTCTGTTACTCTTGATGGTATACATATCATTATTCTTGGTGCAAATAACGTTTTTCCTCCAACTTTATTTATAAAATATTTTAACATTTTTTCAGTCACTGTATAATCTGATATCACACCATCTCGTAATGGTCTTGTTGCCACTATGTTTCCTGGTGTTCTTCCAAGCATTCTTCTTGCCTCTTCTCCTACTGCCACAACATCTCCCGTATTATTATCAACAGCCACTACTGATGGCTCGCGTAGTACTATTCCTTTTCCTTTTATATAAGCTATAACTGTTGCTGTACCTAGGTCTATTCCTATGTCTTGTCCCCATCCGAATTTAAACATTCTGCATCCTTCTCCTTTTGTTTTTATTTATTACATTATTATTACATTTTGTTTACGATTATATTACACTTTTTACTTTTTATCAATAGATTTTTCTAAAAAACTTGGAAAAGGTAAAATTTTTGAATTGGGGACGGTTCCTTTTTCAAAAAAGAACCGTCCCCAATTCAAAATAATTAAAAATGCTTTCCTTTTTTTCTTGGTCTAACTATATCTTCTGTATCATTTTGCGTAAAACTATCATTATCTTCTTTATTTTCTTCATTAGTTTCTTCGATATTAATTGTATCATCTTTCATTGCAAATATTTCATCTTTTTTCTTGTTGTTTAACCTTTTGAAAAACTCTTCTTCTTCGTCTAAATTTATTCTTTCTTTGTCATCGTCATCATATTCGTATTTTTCATCATCATCTGTATTCATTCTATGTTTTACAATTACGAAAATAATTACACAAATTATAATAAATACAACACTTCCTAGTAGTATGATTCTTATTTTGTTTGCCTTTTTTTCGGCATCATTTAAAGTATTGTTTAGTGCATTTTCATCTTTGTTGGTTTTATTTACTATTATTT
>USOM01000173.1 GCA_900556345.1 uncultured Clostridium sp.
ATCTGAAGCTTTATTATTATGCATTTTCTTCATTTTTTCTTTTATTTATTATATCAACCACAAATGTAATTAACATTGTAACTGCTATAATTCCAACTAAAATTTCAATATATGTTCCTTTAAAGTTAGAAGCTGTTGGAACTAAAACTTCTCTTAATAACTTAATTGAATAAGTCATTGGTAAATATGGAGAAACTGCTTGGAATGCTTTGTCTATTGTTTCTATTGGGAAGGTTCCTCCTGCTGCTGCTAGTTGTAATACTAATATGATTAATGCTAAGAATTTTCCAATATCTCCAAAGTTTCTTATTAAAAATTGTATTATACTCATAAATGTAATTCCTATTAAAATACTTGAGCCGTAATATAATGCCATATTTTGTACTTCAAATCCAAGTCCTGCTTTTAAAAGCCATCCTGTTAATAATCCTTCTACTGCTCCAAGTCCTAGGTATATTAAGTTTTGTAATATTTTATTTTTTGCATTCATTCCAAATATGCCAAATCTTTCATCATGGTCATAATATAAAACTACATAAGCCATTAATGCTCCAACCCATAAGCCTATACATAAAAATAGTGGTGTAAATGCAATTCCATAAGAGTCTACTTTACCATATTCTTCTGTTTTTAATTCTACTGGATTTTCTCCAAATTCTTCTATTCCGTTTAAAGATTTTAGTTGTTCTTTTGTATCTTGCATACCTTCATCTATTGATGTTTTAAAGGTTTTAACTCCTTCTACTAATTGGTTACTTCCATTGTATGCTGTTTTGCTTCCTTCGTTTAATGTACTAATAGCATTATCAACTGTGCTTGAACTTGAGCTTAATTTTTCAAGTCCTGTTTCTAAAGATTTACTTCCCTTTGATAATTGTGTTGTTCCATTTTGCAATGTTGCAATTCCATTATTTAAAGATGTTGTTCCTTGTTTTACCTGTGTTAATGCTGTTTTTAAGCTTTTTATTCCATTTGTTAATGTTCCTAATTTTTCTGTTCCTTTAGCTAATTTTTGTGTTCCTGCATAAAGGCTATTAGAACCTGCTGTTACTTTCTTTCCTCCAACTGCTACACTTTCAAAACCATTCATATTTGTTTTTGGGTCTTTTGCAAAAAATCCTTGTGCTTGTGTTGCAAATGCTTTTAAAGTTGGGTCACAATTGTCTCCTAGTACATTTGCTGTTTTTATAAGTTTATTTAGGAAAACTTCTGTATTTTCACTTAAAGTATTTACACCTGTAACATATTCTGCTACTCCATCATTTAAAGTTTTTGCTCCTGTATTTAGGTCTGTTACTCCAGTTGATAATTCTGTTATTCCTTCTGCTCCTTGTGATGATAATTGGTCAGCACCTTGGTTTATTTGGTCTATTGCGCTGTCTAATGATTTTCCACCATTTTTTAATGTTTCTACCCCATCTGATACTTGTGAAATCCCGCTATTTAAACTTTTGCTTCCAGTATAAGCTGAATTTACACCTTCATCAAATTCTTTGTAACTATTGCTTAATGTGTTTGTTCCATCACTTATTTGTTTTATTCCATCATTTAAACTTTCTGTTCCATTTAATATTGTATCTGCTCCATTGCTTATTTCTTGTAAGCTATCTGGAACTTCTTTTAATTTGCTTGCTAAATTTGCTATTATTTCTTTGTCTATTTTTGATTGTAAGTTTAATTCTATTGTTTTTACTGCACTATTTACTATTTGTGTTGCTAAATAGTTTGTTGCTTGGTTTGGACTGTATGTAACTTGTGCTATTTGTTTATCCTCTGTCGAGGCACTTTCTAAACATTCTGTAAAGTTTTCTGGAATTTCTATTGTTGCATAATAGTTTCCTTTTTTCATTCCTTCTTGTGCTTCATCTTTACTTACCTCACATATTTTAAATGTGTCACTGTCTTTTAAACTTTGTACAAATTCATTTCCTTGATTTTTGTCGTCTTTTCCTTTATCTAAATTTACAACTGCTATTTGCATATCACTTAAATTTCCATAAGGATCCCAATATGACTTTAAATAGAAAAAGCTGTAAATTAATGGTATTAGCATTACGACAATGAAAATAATTGCTTTAAAAGCATTGCTATTTTTTAGTTTTTTCATTTTTCGACTTCCTTTCTTAATCCATTTTTTAATATTCCTGAAATTGTTTGGGCCAGCATTTGTTCATCTATTTCTTTTTCTTCTGTATTCCATTCAAAGATTAAAGCTATATACATTTTGTAAATTAAAAAAGTTGTTATATCTAGATCTAAATAGTCTATATAGCCTTTTTCTTTTGCTTTTCGTAATTTACTTTTTATGTAGTTTTGTATTTTTCCATCAATCATACTTAAGCTATCTATTATTATTGGATTTTTTAGCCATTCTGCTTCTCTTGCTATTATGTTTAAAAAGTCTTGATGTTTTCTGTATTGCAATATTTCGTAAATTGCTTCATTTACTGTTTCGAAAAAGTCTTGTGGTTTTGCTTCTACTTTTTCTACTATTTTTTCCATATTACTTATTTCTTCTTGTATGAAGTATTTTAGGAGTTCTTCTTTGCTTTCGAAGTACATATATATTGTTTTTTTAGTTACTCCTGCTTCTTTTGCTATTTCGTCCATTGATACTTTTTTGAATCCAAATTGATGAAATAATTTTCTTGCTGCTTCTATTACTTGGTCCTTTTTCATTTCTTTTCATCCCCTTTTTGGTTGATTTTTTGGTTTTCTTTTGTGTTTTTGTTTCTGGTATACCGTTTCGGTATTTTAGTATACTATAATTATTATGCTTTGTCAATGGGTTTTGTTGGATTTTTGAATATTTTTCTCAATTTTTGTTGAATTAGATAGTGCAACATAATATAATGCCCAATATTATTAAAAAAGAGGTTGAACTTAATTGAACAATATAAAAAGCATAAATGGATTGATGAAATATTTAAGAGAAAAACATCATATCCAAATAAAAGGAAGTAATCATAAAAAGCAATTAAAAAATGTTGGATATTATCACGGATATAAAGGATATAGATATATAAAGAAACCTAATAATAGAATAAAATTTAATAATTTCGATGAAATCTTATCTAT
>USOM01000174.1 GCA_900556345.1 uncultured Clostridium sp.
AATCTATTCCATTATGAACTACTTGATATTTTTTCTCGTCTATTTTATATTCATTTCTTGTTAACTGTATAGTTTGTGGCGTAATACAAATAATTTTATATGCATTATTAAAATAAATAGGAAACAAAGCTTTATATATAGGATATTTCCATTTATAATACTCTTTTGTGTCCCAAACCGTATGTTCATATGCAAAATAAGGTGTTTTAGTTATAAATGCAGCCAACATCACAGTTGGAATACATTGATATTTATGTATATGAATTTCTGAAATTTTATTTTTTCTTATTATTTCAACAATTTTATTTACCTTTTCAAAGTCTATTTTATTTTCTTCTATAAATTCACATTCAATAAATGTTCCTCCAATTTCAGCAATTCTGCTACTATATTCGCCTTTTCCTGCAATTACCCAAACTTTTTCTTTTTTTCTTGTAAATGCAGAAACTTGGTTTAGCAAAGCTGTTTCCACTCCTCCTATAGTCATCAAATTATCACACAACAAAATATTTTTCATCATTATTCATCCCCTTTTAAGGTTTTTAGGTTTATTATTAATTTTTAATAAACACATAAATATAATGTATCTCCCTCAAAAACTAGCTGTTCTTCACTATATGCATCCCAATTTTTTTCTAAAAATCTTTCATCTATTTCTTCTTGTGAAACATACCAATCATATTTTTCTCCACAATAATATTCAATTAATGGTGCAACAGTAAAATTAGTAGCTAAACCTCTTCCATTAGTACTTCTTAACATTATTTGACCTTCATAATAATATATTGGATTAGTATCATATCCAACCACAATCTTTTTTAATTTAATATCATTTTCTTTTTCATATTTTTCTATATTATATATTATAGATTTTGCAATATTTCTGTCTATATAACCTGTTGCTATATTTTCTGATGAACTTCTAATAAAATATATGGAATTTATTACAAATAATGTAATTGTAATAATACTTATTATATCTTTTATTACTTTAGTTTCATCTGCTTTCATCACTAATATTAGGTATAGCAATAATGTTCCTGCTAATGCCCCAAAAACCATTGCCATTCTAGTTTCCATATATTGATCTTTTATTGGAATTGCCATTAATGGTAATATTGGTATTATACAACATAAAGCCACTAAAACAATGTATTCTAAAATATGAAAATATTCTTTGCTTTTTATAACTTGAGCTATAAATATAATTGTTAAAAATATAATAACAATAAAATTCCATCCCTTTGGTTCTATATAGAAGTTTTTTATTACAATAAAATCCAAATACTTAAATATTGTTTGTATCATTTCTTTTATTGATAACAAAGTTGTTTCTCTTTCAACCCAATTAAGGTAGTTTCCCAAAAATTTTGTTATAAGTAGTCCCAAAATCATTGAAACTCCATAAATCAATCCTACATATATTGATTTTTTTAATATTTCTTTTATGTTTCCCTTATTTTTAAATGCTATAAATACCAAGGTAATAATTAAAAATAATGATGTACTTGTTTGGTATGCAAGGATTGTTAGAAAAATTAATATTGCTGTATATATGTTTTTTCTCTTAAGATTAGATGTATATATACAAGATGCAAGTGTAGCACATAATATTGAAAATGCAAGTACTATTGCTTCTGCAAATACTAATGTTTCAAATGTACAAAAATTAAATATTATGCTAAATGTAATTCCAGCTATTAATAATTGTTTCTTTTTGTTTTCTCCTATTTTAGCAATTTTTATAGTATAACTATAAAGCATAAACCAAGATAGTGTTAATAATATAGTTGCTGATACAGAACTTCCTATAACCATAGTTTCAAATGGTATATTTAGTTTTTTGGTAATAAACATTTGCACTGCCCCTAAAATTCTACCTATTGAAAGAAAATGCTTTATATATCTATCATATCCATAGTCTACATTTATACAATATGTATCTTGTGAAAAATGCATTCTAAAGAAATTTGAACATATTATTACAGCAAACATTAACATAACAAAAAATGTATACATCTGATTTTTGTTATTTTTCTTTTTTTCTATCATTTGCACTTCTGCTTTTTTCATATTTTCTTTACCTTTCTTAATAGTGTGGTTTTATTTATTTTCATTCATTTCTTTTTTTCCATTATGTTCATTTACAAAATATAATGGTCTATTTTTAGTTTCCTTAAATATTCTTCCTAGATATTCACCTACTATACCAAAAAGAAGAATTTGAATTCCAGAGAAAAATAAAATAAGTAATATTATAGCTTGAAAAGCCTGTACCATTGTATGTGTTACAAAACACTTAGCTATTACATATCCTGCATATATAATAAGCATCATAAATGTTGGAATAGCAACCCAAATTGCAAGTCTAAGTGGTGATGTTGTAAAAGATGTTATCCCATTTATTGCTAAATCCATTAATTTTATATAATTCCATTTTGTTTTTCCAGCAACTCTTGGAGGTCTATCAAATAAAACTTCTTTTTTATTATAGCCAATCCAACTAAACATACTTTTTAAACATCTTTCAGATTCTGTCATTTTCTTTAAAGCATTTATACATCTTCTATCTATTAACCTATAATTTCCTGTATCTTTTTGAATCTCTACATTTGTCATTTTTTGCAATACCTTGTAATACATTTTTGAAGTAAATTTCTTTACAAAACCTTCCCCAGTTCTTTTTCTTCTTCTTGCATAAACGTCATCATATCCTTCTTCCCAATGTTTTACAAGTTCTGGTATTAATTCTGGTGGATCTTGCAAGTCTGCATCCATAAATATAGCACAATCTCCTGTTACATAATCAAGCCCTGCTGCCATTGCTATTTCTTGTCCAAAATTTCTTGAAAAATCAATATAATTATATCTTCCATCTTCTTCTCTAAATTTTTTTATAATTTCTAATGACTTGTCTTTACTTCCATCATTTACAAATAATATTTCAAAATCGTATTTTGGCATTTGTCCCATAATCTCATTTAATTTTTCGTGTAAAAATGGTAGTGATTCTTGTTCATTATATGTTGGAATTATTATTGATATTTTCTTATTCATATTAAAATCCTC
>USOM01000175.1 GCA_900556345.1 uncultured Clostridium sp.
TATGAGGTAAATAAAAAGATTTTTAGAAATGATATTACATCTATTGCATACATTTTGGCTTATGTAAATATGATTGAATACGAAAATAATGATATAATAAACACAATTGAGGGAATAAGATACAATATGGATAAAACAGAAATCCTAAAAAGATTAGTTCGATAAGGAGGCTGACAAATGTCAATTGAAAAAGTAAAACTTTTAGGAATTAAGGGAAACAGCAGAGATTTAGATAGATTTTTGGCAAATGTTTTATTTAAAAGTGATGTTCAAATTGAAGATGCAAAAAAAATATATAACAAAGGTTGGAAACTTGAGTATTTTGAATATGACTATAAAATAAAAGAAACATTAAAAAGATGTGAAAATCTTTTGGGAAAATTAAAAATACAATATACAAAAGATTCAGATATGGTATTACTTGAAAATAGAGTAGAGGATATATCACAAAAGATAGGCGATTTTGAGCAAAATTATGACGAATGCGTAAAGAAGATTAATTTGAATGAAAAACAAAATGAAGAAGCTCTTATAAAAATTGAAGAAGCTTCAAGGCTTGAAAATATTGACATAGATATGAAAAAACTTTATGATTTACAATATATTAAATTTAGATATGGAAGTATACCAAAAAAGAATTTAGAAGAAATAAAAAAAGAGCTGGAAAATTTGAATATTATTTTGCTGGAGGTAAAAGAAGAAGGAGACCTTTCTTGGATAATATATTTTACGACAACAGAGTTTGTAAGTGAAGTAGACGGAATATTTAATATACAAAAGTTTGAAAGAGAACTATTACCTGATGATTTAATAAGAACGCCTAAAGAGTATTTAAGAAATTTAAAAGAAGAAATAAACGCAAAAGAAAGAGAAAACAGTGAGTTAAATGCTCAAATTGAAAAAATAAGAAAAGAAGGAATGACTAAAATCTTATCACTTTATAGAGAATTACAAACGTATGATAAAATCAACACAATAAAAAAATATATAGTTCACGACCAAAATGGGAGCTTTTACGTAGTAGCTTGGATTCCAGAAAATAATTTAAGAAAAATGCAGAAAAAACTTGAAGAAATTCCAGATATAGATTATGTTGTAAGAGATGGAGAAAATCCGCCAACAAAGCTAAAAAACAATAAAATAATAAAGCCATTTGAGGAACTAGTAAAAATGTACGGAATGCCCAAAATGGACGAGCTAGACCCAACGTGGTTTGTAGCACTAACAACGTTTATTATGTTTGGTTTTATGTTTGGAGATGTGGGACACGGCCTAGTATTTCTAATTTTAGGAATAATATTATTGTTAAAAAAGAAAAAAACATCTGGTGCAATTCTATTTGCAGGAGGACTATCATCAACAATTTTTGGAGTTTTATATGGAAGTGTATTTGGAAAAGAAAACATTATAAAACCAGTTTTAATTAGCCCAATGAATGATATAAACACAATGCTTGTATATGGAATAGTTGTAGGAACAATTTTTATATTGATGGCAATGTTTTTAAATATTATAAATGGTATTAAAAACAAAGATATGAAAAAAATATTTTTAGATAAAAATGGTGTTGCAGGAGTAGCCTTATATTCATTTGTATTGGTATGTGTAGCATATTACTTTTTAAAGGGAAAAATGCTTGTATCAATTAATGTAATAATTGCAATAGCATTAGTTCTTGTAATAGTTATAATGTTTAATGACCAAATTTCAAATTTCTTAGAAAAGAAAAAAGAAAAAGCAACGACACCGATTGTAGAGAAGATATTTGAAATAATTGAAATGTTACTTTCATTTTTAAGTAACACAATATCATTTTTAAGACTAGCAGCATTTGCTATAAATCATGCAGGACTTTGTATGGCAGTGTATTTATTAGCAGATATGTCAACAGGTGCAGGAAATATTTTAATTGCTGTACTTGGAAATGTTATAGTATTGGTTTTAGAGGGATTAATTGTTGGAATTCAAACTTTAAGACTAGAGTATTATGAGTTATTTAGTAGATTTTACGATGGTAGTGGAAAAGAATATAAGTCTATTAAGTCACAGTTAGAAGAATAATTTTGTATTGGGGATGTCCCATTGGGACCGGTTCTTTTTGGGACATTTTCCAAAAAGAACTGTCCCCAATCAGAAAAAAGTAGGAGGAATTTTAAAATGTCAAAAAAAATATGTGTAATATTAATTATATTAATTATGGGAGTTGTTTCACTTACAACAGGAGTATATGCAGCATCAAAAGTTACAGCTTCAAAAGCAACAAAATCTGTATCAGCAGAAAATACAAATACTGAAAATGCAGTAAATGAGGTTCAAACAACAAGTGTGCCAGCTACATCTAATGAGGTAATGGCTAGTACAACAGAAAATGTAACGGGAACACAAGAAAGCAGTAATGATGATAAAACATCAAATTCTTCTTCAGGACTTGGGTTAATTGCTGCAGCCTTAGCAATAGGTTTATCTGCAATTGGTTCAGGTATAGCTGTTGCGGTTGTTGCATCAAGCGCAGTTGGAGCAATAAGTGAAAATCCAAGTTTATTAGGTAAAACAGTTATATTTGCAGGTCTTGCTGAGGGGATAGCTATTTATGGTTTGATAATTGCTATTATGATTATAAGTAAAGTTTAATTTTTCTTGAAAGGACCGTTTCTTTTCTCATTGGGACCGTTTCCTTTCACAAAAAGAAACAATCTTTTCGCGAAAAGAAACGGTCCCAATAAAAAAAGAAACGATCTTAATGGAAAAAAGGAGAGTCGTTCTAATGAAAATTTATTGCATAACAGAGAATAATGATCTAGAAATTGGTCTTAAACTTGCAGGATGTGAGGGAATTACTTTGCAAGAAAATGACAATGTAGAAGAAAAAATAGACGAAGTGGTAAGAACAAGTGAAATTGGTATACTTGTTATAAGTAAAGAGATTTACAATAAAGCAAAAGAAAAAATTGATGACATAAGAATAAATAAAAAATTACCGCTTATAACAATTATATAGCAGTGGAGGAAAAAGAATGGATGTAAATGAAAAATTACAACAATTCGGACAGAGCTTAGAGG
>USOM01000176.1 GCA_900556345.1 uncultured Clostridium sp.
GTGTTAATTTCTATTCTGACTTTTAATACTGTATATTAAATTTATAATAAAATTTAATATCATATAAAATAAAAAAGAGAGTTAAATATTCAACTCTCTTATAACTTGTAGCATTACCCCCACACATAAACTACTACATAAAAATATTGCTATTATCAGTTATTTAAATATATTTTTTCTTCCATTTCTATCTCATGAGAATGTGTATTATCATCATTACAACTAATACAAGTATCATTATGAATTTCATCAACATACTTAATATAACCTACTAAATATTCTGCATTAACATTAGGAAGATTTAATGTTTGTATTATAGTTTCATCATTTATTCTATGTCCTGATATGTTTTCTATTTCATTTCCATTATTATCTTTAAAAGTGACTATTGCTTTTGGAAGATTTTTATCACGTTTTACTGTAATTTTTAATTCATATGGTGTAAGTTCTATATCTTCTATTGATGTACCATCTGTTATTATATTTTTTATATCTATATTTTTACTTTCTGATAAATCCTTCTTTACGGGAACTTCAAACTCCCAGCTTCCATTATATTCTTTTGTTTTATTAGTTGAATCTATTTCATCAACCATAATTATTTCAATAGAGTTTAATTTTACTTCTAAATTAAATTCATCAACTGGTATTGCACCATTAAACAAATCACTTATTCTATATTTTTCCACTATAAGCAAAGTATTTTCATCAATAAATGAAAAATTATCCGTAAAAGTGGAAATACTGCTTTCTGAATCCGTATATTTTATCTGACCCTGTAATGATACTTTATGAATATCACTTTCTTTTATGTTAAATGTATCCTTATTTAAAACTTTATATGAAATACTTATATAATTATCATCACAAGCCACACTTTCAATAGTAATGTTTATATTATTAGAATTAATAGTTTGATTTACGTTTGTTTCAATATCAGATATTTTTGAATTCGATAATAACTTAGTTTCAAAATACTTAAATATACTTTCAAATGCATTTCCTTCACTTGCACTCGCTAAATTAGAATTAAAAAATGCTCCTATTATAAATATAGATAGTATTGCAATCATACTACAAACTTTTAAATAATGCTTCTTCACCTTTTTCTCCTTCTCCCTTTTTAATTTATTTATACCTTTATCTATAAATTCATCTATATTATCAGGAATCTCTATTTTATCTAAATCTCTATTAATCATTTAAATATCCCTCCTTTAAAATTTTGAATAAAGCTTCTTTTGCTCTCTTTAGATTTGTTTTTACAGTATTCTCTGATAAATTTAATGTATATCCTATTTCTTTAATTGTTAAATCATTAAAGTATTTCATTATAATTATTGTTTTATAATTATTTTTCAGTAAATCAACCGCATTATATAAATCAAGTTTCTCATCAATGTTTATCGATTTATTATTAATAAATATATCATCATTATTGATAACATCATAATTATCTATATGTATTACTTTTTTTCTTTTTTTTAACTCACTAATAGTAATATTAACCAATATTCTAGTTATCCACTTTTTGAATGCTAATGGTTCTTTTAATGATTTTATATTTTTAAATGCAACAATTGTAGTCTCCTGAATTATATCTAATGCCATATCTTTGTCACGTGTATGGATATATGCCATTTGATATAAATGCCTTTTATGAAGTTTCATTAAATTTGCAAATGAATCATAATCACTATTAATTGATTTAACAATTAAGTCATATTCATTTAAGTTTATAGTTTTTATATTGTCATACTGATATATTATTCCCTCCATAAACTTAATCCTCCTATTAATTCTTATATACTTATAGAGTTATTTAATATAAAAAAGGTTTCAAAAATTTTTGAAACCTTTTAATTTATTTTATACTCAAATATAATTTGATTATATATGTCTTTATAGTAGTTCACTGCCTCAATATTATCAAATACTTGCTCATACGAATTTATCGTTTTATATATATCAATATCATCATATATTTTATAAGATATATCTTTATATGCTTTAGGAAACTTTCCTAAATATACATTATGGTAAACATATAATTCATCTGAATAATCTACATTATTCGCTTTATTTAATAATACTATATACTCTTTGTTTTGCTTCATAAAATTATATCCATTTATACTTGATACATAACTTAAATTACCTTCTTCAACATTTTCATAAAATAATGATACTGGTTCAATAATATTTAAATACTCTTCACATTCTCCTTTAAGTATATTATCAACTTTTACTTTAGTTATAACTGAATCTCCTAAAATAACACTATCACCTGTAGGTGTTACTATAGCTATAATATCACTCTCTTCCTGAAGCTCTTTAAAACTTTCCATTTTAATATCCTCCTCATAATTAGGGTAAAATGGATAATTATTAAGTTTCTGTAATACTTCTGATAAATTACTTTCTTCATTTATTGATATTCTTGTTAATATTGCTATAATAAAACTTAATATAATAAATAAAAATATTAAAACAGTAAATTTTTTATTTTTAATAAATTGCATATTTACTCCTTAAAACTCATCTATTTTTAATAAATCAATAACTTCCCCATTTTTTAACATATAAACATAATCACATATAGACCTCAATTCATCCTTATCATGACTCGAAATTAATATAGTTGCTCCGTTATTTCTTTGGGATATTAAAATATTACTAATTTCACTTATAGACTCTTCATCAATTGCATTAAATGGTTCATCTAAAATTATTAGCTCTGGATTCCCTACAATAGCTTGGCAAATTCCGAAACGTTGTCTAAACCCCAATGAAAACTCTTTTATTTTTTTATTTTTATATTCATCCAATCCAATCTCTTTAAATAAAGAGTTTATTTCATTATCTGATAAATTATTTTTATTCATCTCTAATAATAATTTAAGATTATCAAATGCTGTCCTATTTGGCCAATAACCTGGTCCATCTATTAATATTCCACAAGAATCAGGAAACTCAATATCTTTTCCTAGCTCTTTATTTTTTATATATATTTTACCTTCGGTAGGTTTTACTAACC
>USOM01000177.1 GCA_900556345.1 uncultured Clostridium sp.
ATGAAAAACAAAGACAAATTTTATTGTTTAAAAAGCTGTTATTTTGCACATATTATAATTAAAATTAAATTTTAAAGGGAGGAAAAAATATGAAAGGAACAAAAGTAAAAAGAAATGAAAGGACAGGAAGTAAGCGGAATTACTTTAATAGCACTCGTCGTTACAATCATCGTTTTGCTTATTTTAGCAGGTGTAAGCATAAGTATGTTAACAGGCCAAAATGGAATATTAAATAGAGTAGCAGAAGCAAAAGAGAAAACAGGAATTGCACAATCTGAGGAAAAGGTAAAACTAGCAGTAATGGCAGCTATAGCTGATGGAAATGGAACACTAACAATTGAAAACCTAAAAAAAGAATTGGCAAATAATGGAATAACAATACCTGATAACGCAACATTTCCTGTAACAGTAACAACAGGAAATTCAACATACCAAATAGACCAATATGGAAATATAACAGAAGCAAGTACAGTGCCACAAATAAGCTATACAGTAACAAATATAGATGGTTCTGAAATAACAAGTAGCAACTTACCAGGAAGTGCAAAATTAAATGTGACAATAACAAATATAAGTGAATTAACAGTAACAAGTATAAAAATAAAAAATAGCAGCGGAACTGAAATAACTGGAGCAACAGTAGATGTGACAAAGGGAACAATAAGTACACAAATAACAGAAAATGGGAAATATATAGTAGAAATAGTAGCAACAGATAAAAAAGGAAAAAATGCTTCAGCAAGTCCAGAAATACAGGTAAGTGGAAAATTAAAAATAGCAAATCTAGAAGCTAATTGGACAGCAGCAGATAGTACAAATTCAAATGACGACTGGTATGCATATAAAGACAATTCTGGAACTAAAGCTCAAGTAAATGTACCTAAATTAGCTGACGGAATGACAGCTATAAAATATAGCACAGATTCAGATTTAACTGCAGGAAGCAAATGGGCGAATGCGATGACAAAAGATGGAAGTATGTGGGTATGGATACCAAGATATGCTTATAAAATAACATATACAAATTCTAGTAACAAAAGTGCCGGAGGAACAATAAATATAGCATTTTTAAAAGATGCAACAAATGAATTTTTAGATAACACTATTCAAGGTGAAATAAAAACAAATATAAATGATGTGACATATACAACAAATGGAGATGGAACAAAGTCTCAAGACCAATGGTTGGTAGCGCCAGCATTTACATTGGGAACAGAAAGTATAGAAGGCTTTTGGTTTGCTAAATTTGAGGCAAGTGATAATAACGGTTCAGTACAGATAAAACCTAATGTAGCAAGTTGGAGAGGCATGAATTCAGCAAGTATTTTTACAACTTGTTTAAATCTAATAAGTAAAGATAAATATAGCACATATTTTAATAATGTAAGTAATGTAGATACACATATGACAAAAAATGTTGAATGGGGAGCAGTAGCATACCTTGCACATAGTAAATACGGATTAAATGGAGACGAAATCGGAATAAATACAAATAGTAGCTACAAAACAGGAATTGGAAATGATGGGAGTTCTGCATATAATACTGATGTAGGAAAGAATTCAAGTACAACTAAAAATGTTTATGGAATATATGATATGAGTGGTGGCTCTTGGGAATATGTTGCAGCTTGTCTTACAGGATATACTGGTAAATTAACTTCAGATTCTGCCTATATGAGTAAATATATAGATGTATATGATAGTTATAGTTCAGCAAAATTTGGAGATGCAGTATTTGAAACTTCTTCTAGTAGCTCTGGTTCAAATTCTTGGTTTTCAGATTATTCGTACTTTGTGGATTCGGACGACCCTGTTTTCGGGCGTGGAGGCGGCTATGATTATGGTTCCGATGCAGGTTTGTTCTACTTCAGCAACTACATTGGTGATAGCTACTCCAGCAACAGTTTCCGTCCGGTCTGCGTAGTAAAGTAATGTGATATCTGAAAAGTGAACTGCATATAAACAGATAAAGCCAGAGGAATATAGGAGAAAAAATTAGCAATTACGATATTTTATGCAAGCCTTTAGGCTAGCGTAAAAAGGGAAAATTATATAGGGATAAAACTGAATTATTCGAACTTTGTGAATTCGAACAACCCTGTTTTCAAACGTGGAGGCAACTATAATAATGGTTCTAATGCAGGTTTGTTCAACTTCAACAACAACAATGGCAATAGCAACAACAACAACGGTTTCCGTCCGGTATGCGTAATATGGCATAAATTTGTCAGATATATAAGTTTAAGGATTTATATAGAGTATATATGCCATACAAGTTTTATTCCTTCCGTAAAATCGGTAAACATATAAATATAAAAGCACGTTCTAGTAACAAGAAATTCTTGTGAAAGAGAGTGCTTTTTCTTTGTGTCTAAAAAGAAAGGAGACGATTATGTACAAACCAAAAGAAACAGAAAGTGAACTTATAATATACCAAAAATATATAGATTTAGTAGAATATGGATATAATCTTTTGATAAAATACCCCAAATTAGAAAAATATGCTTTAACAAGTGAAATAAGAAAAAGTATGTTTGAAACATTAAGACTTATTTTATATGCAAATAAAATAACAAATAAAAATGTAAGATTAAATGCGATAAACAAAATAGATGCAGAAATTTCAACCCAGAAGTTCTTTGTAAGATTTTCATATAAAAATAAATATATAAGCCACAATAATTATTTTGAATGGTCAAAAAGACTAGATGAAATAGGAAAAATAATAGGAGGATGGATAAAGTCATGCCTAAGAGAGTAAACGATATTTTTATACCAGCAATAACATTTAGAAAATTATTAGAAGCACATAATAAAACCAAAAAAGGTAAAAGATTTAAGAAACAAGTTATAGAATTTGAAATGGATATGGAAAGCAACATAATTCAAATTGAAAAAGAACTTTTGAATGGAACATACAAATTTTCAAAATATTTTGAATTCAAAATTTATGAACCAAAAGAAAGAATAATAAAAACTTTGAAATATAGAGATAGAGTTGTTCAAACTTGGTATGTAGAAAACTTTTT
>USOM01000178.1 GCA_900556345.1 uncultured Clostridium sp.
CATTGGCGCATCGTCATTATCTATATCTTCTAATGATAATTTTTCTATTTTTTTATCTTCTTGTTTTGGTTTGCTTTCTTTTTTAGGTTCTTCGATTGGGTCTGGGTCATCAAACAAATCATCTAGTGATTCTACTTTTAAGTCTTTTACTGGTTCTTTGTCTTTTTCTTCTACATAAGGATTGTATGGATTATATTTTCTCCAGTTTCCTCTTTCGATTTCACCTATATCATTATGGCTTATCTCTAAGGCTGCCATTTCTTTGGCCATTGGCTTTTTAAAGTAATAGAACTTATTGGCTTTTACTGGTTTTACACCTTTTTCGAATATAATACATAAGTCATTATCCATTCTTCTTAATTCATCTGGTGTCATTAATGCTCTTGCCATTATTTGGTCAGAATCACTTGTTCCAGTCTTTTTATGTTCTTTATCCCTGTTTGTTGATATGCTTTCGTGTGATATAGTCTTTTCTCCTAATGCTTTCGAGAAGTATTCAACTGTTTTTTGAGAGTTACTTCCTAAAAATACGTGTGTATCACAGTTACCAATAATTGTTTCATTTGCTTTTTCATATATTGCCTCTAATTGATCTAAGTTCTGCAATATAACACTAAATGATATTCCTCTACTTCTTGATGTTGATATTTTTTTATCAAAATCTGGTATTCTACCAATGTTGGCAAACTCGTCTAATATAAAGTATGTACGTTCTTTTAATTTTCCACCATTATTGTCTGCAAAGTCATACAATTGTTGTATCATCTGTGCAAAGAATATTGTTAATAAGAAGTCATAAGCTCCATGTGTATCTGATGATATAACATATACTGCTGTTTTTTCGCTTCCAATTTCCTCAAAGTTTATTGTATCTGTTGATGTTAATTCAGCTATTTCCTTTGAGTCGAATTTTCCTAATTTTGATTGTAATGTACTTAAAATAGAACTATATGTTTTTTCTGGTGCAATTTCTATTGATTTATAATTCATTCTTGCTGGATGGTCATAAGGCAATTGACTCATTAATTCCGTAAGTAAGTTGCTTCCTCCATTTGAGTTTGCAGCTCTAACCATTTCTGCACAACTTGCTAAGTTTTGCTCTTCTTCTGGTCTTGTTGCCATTAAGTAATATATTAATGATTTTAATAATGTTTCTGCTGAATCATCCCAGAATGGGTCTGATCCTCCACCTTCTGATTTTTGTCCTTTTACTATTGTATTTGCTATTACGTCTACATCTATTTCTGATGATATATGCAATAATGGGTTATATCCGTCACTATATTGCGGATGCACAAGGTTTAGGACTTTTATTTTATATCCATGTTCTCTTAAGTATCCTGCTGTTCTATCATATAATTCACCTTTGGGATCTGTAAATACATAAGACCCTAACATTTGATGTGCATTTGGTATTGAATATGATGCAGATTTACCAGAACCTGAACCTCCGACTACAAGAACATTTACGTTTCCTCTTTTATCTAATGGCAAATAGTTATTTTCTGCAAGAATTATTCCTGATTTCTTACTTAATACTTTATATTGTTCACCATTTTCACTCCAGTCACTAGAACCGTGTTCTATATCATCATATTGATGTTTAGGCATTAATCTTATTATTCCTATTGCTACAAAAATTGTATAAAATAATGTAAATCCAAATAGATTTTTTATGTATTCTCCAAATATTCCACTTGAAAATATTGCTTTAAAACCTGTTGATGGACTTGTTGTTGTTTTCATATAAACTCTTAGAAATTGATCCATATCGAATTTTCCTAATAATTTCATTTGATAACAACCGCAAGTCCAAGGCATTATTACAATTACTGCTAGTAGTAACCATAATATTACAGATACAATTATTGTTGTTTTTCCCTTTTTAAATGCTTTTTGTAATTTATAATTCATAAATTTTCACCCTTTTCTTTTGGTTACCTTCCAGATTTTTCTCTTCCGCTTTGTTCTTTATTCATTTCTTCATATCCACCGTCTATTGTTTTTATTGATGCATCTGATAAAACTGTTTGCACATCTTTTCCATTTTCTACTTTTAGAGATTTCTTTTTTGTTTTTTCCTCATATTTTTGTTTCATATCTATTACATCAACATGTAAGTTATCAGATTCTGAACTTGGTGTTTTGGCTTCTTTTGGTACACCATTTTCCATAAATTCCGTCAACTCCTTTATTTTTGCTTCTTGTTCCCTTTTGGTCATTTTAGAATTCCTCCTTAATTTTTATCATCTCTTATCTCAAAAGCAAAATAAGATTTGTTTGGTTTTAATTTGCATTTTCCCTTTACTTCATCAGTTTCTTCGTCATAGTAAAGAACTGGTTTTATCTCTTCTGTAGTTTCTGGGTCTATTATTGTTATTGCCCTTTTTAAGTTTGGTGTATATTTAAAGTCTTTTATTTCTGTCGCTTCTTCTGAATATAATGTATCAAATTTGAATGGAACTGGTTTTTTAGAGATTTTTACTTCGTCGTCAATAAGCAAACCATTATTAATAACAACTTTTTCTTTTGCAAAAGAAAATATTACTAATTGGTTTCCGCTTTCTTGTGGATCTTCAACATAAAAAGTTTTTTTCTTTAAATCTCCTACTAATTGTTCTGTTGAACGTAGTCTTTCAACTGTATATTTAGGATATTTTTTTAAATATTCTTTCTTTGTTTTATAAACCTCATATATAACTGTATTAACTCCTTTTGGGTCTGTTACACTAAAATGTTTTCCTTTCCATGATTCCATTTTATTTTCCTCCATTTGATTTTAATGATTGGCTCTTTCGCCTCTTACTGTTCCCACACTCGGATGGGATTCCGGTACAGCTTACTCTGCTGCCGGTGCTTCTGCTTCAGCTTCTGCCGGGTACCCAGGGTATTTACGGACTGCTGGTAGCATTCCTTGCACTTTCCAAGGTTGGTATCCTGGGCGGCGGTGTTGCTGATATTTCCCTGGAAACCGGTCTTATGATCTTTGTGGCTTGTCTTCCGATTGCTATCGCAGGTCTTCTTTCTGC
>USOM01000179.1 GCA_900556345.1 uncultured Clostridium sp.
GTGTTATAGAATTATCATCTTCTGTATAAGTTTTTCCATAATTATATTTTGGAGTTATTTTAAATTTTGCAGTATATGATTCATCTAAAGTATAATCTGATGTAAATGCATCAAAACACTTAGAATACCAGTTGTTTTCAGATTTTACATCAACCAAATTTGAACCATCTTGTTTCATCTGTCTTTCCATTCCCACTAAGTCAATTTTCCCCCCAAGTCCTGTTGTTACAAATTGCGTCTTGTCTATTACAAAATTGTTTTGTACCTTGCTTACATCATTTGTTTCATTATATGATGCAACTTCCGCACTTAATGTAAATGTTTCATTTTCGGTTAATCCATCATAAGTAAGTCTTACCCATTGATTTGTTGGTATTTTTGTACTGCTTTTTATTTCTTTTGGCTCTATCGTTGGTATATATTCTTTATCATAACTATCTAACATTCTTATATTTACTATATCTTCTAAACAACTTTTATCAATATCTTCTATATACACATCCATATCAATTACACTTGTGGTTACAACTACATTAGATATGTTTATTCTTGCTGGCAATTTATTTGTTAAGAATTTCCTTAGTGTATATGAAACTTGGACATCTGCTTCAGTGCTTCCCTGCATAGCTTTTGCTGTTAGTACAATATTATATGTCGTATTTGATTTTAAAGTTTCAATTAGGCTTTTTATTCCTTCTTCTGTTGATAGCTTTGAAATATCTGTAATTTCAACAGATTTTATTTCACTATTCTTCTCGTCTTGAATTGATAATTTTACACTCTTTAAAATTTTTACTAATCTACTGTCTGTTTTACTTGTGTTTATTGCTGTTGTTAAATTAATACTATTACATGTTAAATCTGTATCTATATTGTATGATACTTCCATTTTCAAACTTCCAAGTTTACTTAATGGTAATGTTGTAAATGTACTATTTCCAATTTCTTGATTAGATTGCTTTCCTTTTCCATCTGATATATCAAAATCTGCATATATTTTTATAGTATATGTCTTTTGTGGGTCTAGGTTATCAAATGTTAGTTTTTTTCCATTTGATATATTTGAGCTTGATATTTCTTCTCCATTTTCAGAATACAATACGTATCTTAAATTTTCTATATCAACATTATCTTCATTTACAACTGTTGGTTCTATATTAACAGATATTACTTCTTGTGCTGATACTTTAATTTTTACAGATGGTGCTTTTTTCGATGTTTCCGTTCTTCCAGTATTGTTTTTCAAATTCATTATATTTCCTGCTGTATCATAAAATCTTATCTCATAATCACATGTACTATTTGATTTTAATCCTTCTGTTGTCTGATATGTTGTACCCTCACCTTTTAAAATTTTTCTTAGTGTATTTGTATCTATAGAATATTTTGTTCCATTTACTAACACTTCTGCCTTTGATACACCATATATTGCTTCATCTGTTACATCTGATGTAACACGTAAATTTTTTATTTCTAGTTTGTTTGAATATATTTGTCCATTTTCTTTTTCTAGTTCTATTGGCTTTAATGTGTCTACATCTTTTGTTTTTATTTCTTGTTCTAAAACTGTATTTTCAATTAAGCTTCCTTCTTTATTTCTGTATTGGTATGTACCAACAATTTTATATTTTGTTGCTGGTAATAATTTTGTTACACTTATTTCTCCTGGATTTGCACTTGAAACCCTAAATGCAATTTCATTATCTTTATAGAAGGTAAATGTTATCGCTTTATATATAACCCTACTTGGATCTGATATACTTAGGTTTGCAAATGCTGTATATACATTAGCCGTAAAATCTGTACAAGTTACTGTAGGTTTTATCCAAATTTTTTCTATATCTACATTTCCAGAATCATCAGTTTCTTCTTCCTTTTTTGGTTCTTCTACTTTTATTTCTTCTTTTTTTGGTTCTTCTTTTATTTCTGGTGTTGTAGTTGTATTTTTGGTTTCATTTTTCGTTTCTTCTTCTTTTGTTTCATTTCCCGTTATATTATTTTGTTCTTGATTATTATTTGTTTCTTCTCTTATAATTCCTAAATTCATTAAAAATTCTTTGTATGTATATGTTCTTTTATAATCTTCTATTGTTATAGTAGAACTTTCGTCCACATCTAATATTTTGTCATATACAAATTCATCATTTTTTAATGTATAAAATGTTATAAATTCTCTTGTAAAGTTAATTATGCTGTTCATTTTTATTGTATATTCATTTAGGTTTGTCTTTACCTTAAATTCTTTTGTGTTTATATATAAATTGTCAGTATTTTTTAATAATATATAATCATAGTAATCTGCTCTTTGCAAAGTATTTGAGTTATATAGTTCTCCAGATGTTAGAGTTGTTCCACTATATCCTTGTACTTCCTGAAATTCGTCTGTTATAAGTGTTACTTTTGGCGACAAATTATATAATGCTAAAGAATTATTTACATATATTGGATAATTTAAGTTTATATTGTCTTGCTTACTTGCTCCTAAATAATATGAATTTAGATTTTCGTATATTGAGTCTTGGTCTTTTACCTGCAATGCTTTTACGTTATGGTCGACATCAAAGTTTGTGTTTAATAGGTTTGATGCTATTTCTTTTCCAGATACGGCATATCCATCATATTCTATTGTTTTGTATGGTATAAATCTTAAATAAATTATATATATTGATAATAAAATTATTATTAAAAAACTAAGTAGTATTACTACAAATAATGGTTTATTTGTTTTGTTTTTTATATTTCTTCTTTTTTTCATTTTTTCGTCTCCTATGTGTATATTATTACATTTTGATTTTATCATAACAGTTATGAAAAGGCAATATTCTTTGCATTATTTCGCTTGTGTTTTTTTGTTATTTTAGTGTTGTTTGCTGAAGTTGTTGGAATGAGCGAAGTTAGTGTTTTTTACATTTTTGTTACAAAAAAGAGCAAAAGCATTTATTTGCTTTTACTCTCATTCATATTTTCATTATCAAATATTAAATTAAACATTTAAACCTTTTCTTCCAGCATAAATTGCAG
>USOM01000180.1 GCA_900556345.1 uncultured Clostridium sp.
GTTATTTCTCAAATTAGAAATAACTTTTATTTTCTGGTTTTTTATTTCGTGTTTAAGAAATTTAATTGCCTTTTCGGTTATTTGTGACTTTTTTGTTCGGTTATTTGTGGTTTTTTCATTCGGTTATTTGAAAATATCTTTAAAATAATTTTTGTCCCAAAAAGAACCGGTCCCAATGGGGCAATTTACCAAAAAAGAACCGGTCCCAATGGGTCATTTACATCTCCACAACTACATCATTTACTCTACCATCATCAACCAACAAAATCGCCTTATTTGGCATTTCTTCACCATTTACTAAAATCTTATTAACTCCAAAACACTTCCCATTAGGATTTTTCACCTTAATATTATAAATACTCCTACCAAACTTGTACCTCATACTAAATTCTCGCCAATCCTTAGAAATGCAAGGATTAATTCTAAGCATATTGTTTTCAATCTTAAACCCTAAAATATACTCAATTCCAGCCTTGTAAAACCAACTTGAAGATCCTGTATACCAAGTCCATCCTCCTCGGCCTGCAAGGTTTGAGGCTCCATATACATCAGCTGCAATTACATAAGGTTCAACTTTGTATTTATTTGCTGATTCTTTTGTTTTAGAATGTTCAATTGGATTTATCATATTGTAAAAATTAACTGCCTTATCTCCAAATTTAAGCATAGCTTCTGCTATAATTACCCACACACTTGCATGCGTATATTGTCCGCCCATTCTCACGAACACCTGGCAAATAAGATTTTATATAACCCGGATTTAATTTTCCATCTATAAATGGAGGGTCTAAAAGTTTTATTATTCCATTTTCTTTGTCTACTAAATGATTTTCTAAACTTTCCATAGACACCAATTGTTTTGCCATATCTCCCGCTCCTGAGATTACAGACCAACTTTGTGCAATACTATCTATTCTGCATTCTTCATTTTCTATACTTCCTAATATTTGTCCATCATCCATATATGCACGTCTAAACCACCTGCCATCCCAACATTTGATGTTTAGGGCAATTCTTAGGTCCTGTAAGATTTTTTTATATCTTTCTTCTCTTTCCTTATCTCCCTTTTGTCTTATAAATGGTAAAAATCTATTAATTACTAAATACTGGAAAAATCCTAGCCATACACTTTCTCCTTTTCCTTTATTCCCAACAGTACTAAATCCGTCATTCCAGTCACCTGTTCCGATTTTCGGTATTCCGTGTTCTCCAAAGTTTAAAGTTTTTTCTATAGCTCTTATTGAATGGTCATATATTGAGCCTTGAATTTCTGAGCTTTTATATAAGTCATATCTTTCTTCTTCATCTTCTTTTAAAACCTCTCCTTGTAAATATGGTGTTTTTATTTCTAAAATTTCGCTATCTCCTGTTGCTTCTATATATTCTTCTACCATAAATGGTAACCACAATAGGTCATCTGAAAACTTTGTCCTTATTCCTCTTGAAGTTTCTTCGTGCCACCAGTGTTCTACATCTCCCTCTATAAATTGATGCATAGAATGTTTTATTATTTGTTCTTTTACCTTATTTGGATTTGTATATTTTAAGCACAAAGTGTCTTGCAATTGATCTCTAAATCCATAGGCTCCACCTGATTGGTAAAATCCTGTTCTTCCATATAATCTACTTGATATTGTTTGGTATAAAGCCCAACCATTAAGCATTATATTCATTGACTCTATTGGAGTATAGACTTGCAATCTTTCTAAAGTATCTTTCCATTTTCGTTTTACTGCCTCTAATTCTTGTTTACAATTTTGAATTTTGTTATATTTATATGCCATATTTTTTCCATCTATAATATTTTCACATACACCTAAATTAAGCACAATTTCCTTTGATGACATACTATCTAACTTGATATCAATTTGAATTGCAATACAATTTGTTGCTCCAAATCCTGAGGAATTGTTTAATCTAACTTTTTTAAGTCCATCTGGATTTGAAATTCCGCCTTTTCCTAAAAATAGCTTTTTATCTCCTGTAAAACTTTTTATTTTTTCACTGCTTGTCAAAAATACCTTATTTTTAAATGTTGCCTCATATAAATTTTCGCCTATAACCATATTTGAATTATCATCATAATTTATTTTTATACAGCCATCTGATTTTATTTCGTCTTCACCTAAAACTGGTTTTATATAATATACAAGTTTTAATTTTCTTCTTTCTGGATTGTTATTTGTAAGCCTTAATATACTTAGTTTTGCAGTATCTGAGCAAGGTACAAACACCTCTAATTCCTGATTTATTCCTAAACTATTATGAATAAATTTACTATATCCAAATCCATAAATTATGCTATAATCATTTTCGTCTGGCATAGGGTTTAATCCAAGTGACCACTTTTTGCCTGTTTTATAATCTTCTAAATATATAATTTCTGATGGGTCATCTAAAAAGGCTCTATTTGACCAGTTTGATATCCTATTTAATCTACTATTTTTATACCAAGTATATCCTCCCATATTTTCTGTAACTAATGTTCCAAAATTTTCATTTGCAATAATATGGCTCCATACTGTTGGTAATCTATTTTGTTTGTTTACTTTTATTAAATATTCTTTTCCATCTGGCGAAAATGCCCCATAACCATTGTAGTACTTGTTTTCGTTACTTTTTAGAATGTCAATTTCTGTTCCCATTTGAGGGCTTTCTATATTTCCATCTTCAATATATTCTTCTGGTATATTTTGAACACTTGCTAAATATTCTTCTTCAATGTCTTCTACCAAATGTCTTAAGTCCCCTAAATGTGCATCAATTGTGAAACTTGATAAAAAGTTTATTAAATCTAAGTCTTTTTTAGGTAGCTCACTTTTTTGTAATACAAAAATTCCGCCTCTTATATTTTTTAGGAAGAACAGATGTCTATCCAAAATTTGGGAATCGATTTCCTCTCTTACATAATTTTCATAGCTATGGTTTTCCTCATCTAAAAATACCAAATCTATTTTGATATTTTTACTTCTGAAAAATTCGTACATTTTTAGAAC
>USOM01000181.1 GCA_900556345.1 uncultured Clostridium sp.
CTGTTACCATAATAATATCCATTTTTATCCTTTATTTCTATGCAAAAATCGTGCCAACTAAAATGTTTACTTCTAAAATTAACTTTTTCTATATTAGAAAACTCTTTTTCTTCTAAATATTTTTCCCATACCAAATAAGATGGGACTCCATGACAAAATAAATCTATTTTTATAACTTCATTACTAATTTTATTTTTTTCTAGTAATTTGCTTAATCCTAAAATCTGACACGGCATACCAAATACAATAAATTTCCTATTACAATCTTCCTTACATATCTCAAGCATTTGACCATAAACATCTGCTGTACTACTCTGAATATATTTTGATCCCTTGTACTTTTCTATCTCATCTATATTCTTAGCAATAGACATTTCTGCTTTGTTGGTATTGTAATTATAAACCGTACCTATAATGTAATATCCGTTTTCTATTCCCTGCTTTGCGATTTCGTAAGCTATGCCTCCAGATGTACATGTTTCAATCACATTACTTTTTTTGCTTTTTACTGAATACAATGTTCCTTTTTTTATATCTTCTCCGAACTCTTCATCTTTCAGAAAACGTGCACACACTTTTTTGCACTTTCCACATTTTACACACTTATTTGAATCCACAAAAGCTTGATAAAAACCATTCTCATTTATTTTATATGAAATTGCTCCAACTGGACATATACATACACAAGCTCCACATCCAGTGCAATATCTTTCAGATTTGTCCCCAATATTATTCATTGCTCTCTCCTTCTATTTACTGCACTTTTCAATTGCATTTATCAAATATTCATTAGAAGCTTTTCTTAATTTATCAATATTTTCATTAATTGCATCACCATCATACTTTTCACTATATGTTTTATCTAATTGTTCTTCTGTTACCTCTGTAATTCTTCTATTTTCAATTCCTAATTTATTTAATAAATCAACCATTTTATTTGAATTTAATTTGTTTCTAACCAAAACTGATATTGGTCTTTTGGTTATTGCTGCTGTAATCGTACCATGAAAAGTATCTGTAATTACATACTCTGCATTTTTGAATACTTCTACCCATTCTAAAGCATTGCATGATATATTCAAATCACACCATTTATGATATGTACCTGGTGAAACTGTAATTAAATTGCGTTTTTTAGCAAATTTTTTTATTGCTTCCACTTCTTTTTCATCAGTCATATTAAAATCATATGCATACACAACTAGATACTTCTTTTTGGGGATTTTATCAAAATTAATCTTTGTTTTTGAAAAATCATATAATAAAACAGGGTCGCAAACCATTGTAGCCTTTCTTCCTGTTAATTCTTCAATAATATTCTTTGTATTTTCATCTCTAGACGATAAATCAACAAAATTTTTAAGCCCCTCTGCAACAATAGTCTTTGCATTGTGTTTTTCTAAAAGTTGTATATCTGTTTGCCCAAATGATGGTGCATACGAAATCATTTTGTTTGTACTAACGCAGTGTCCATACATCATCATATTAACTCCCATAGGTATACTAAAAACTTCATCACTGCCAACAATTGCCATATCAATATCAGCTGTCGCGTAATTATCAAATCGAAAATTTTCTTTTCTGAATTTTTTATTTAATTTCAATTTTTCATAATTTCTATATGTAGCACCAATCCCACTTTTTAACAAATAATTTTTTATATAATAAGGTATTGATTTTATCGATGCTTGGTACCTTAATTTTTTTTCTTTATCAAAGTCATAATTTTTTACATAAGTTAGAACAATAGGTTCATGTCCTAGTTCTTCTAATTTCTTATATAATGCATACATTTGTAATTGTGCCCCTTGATTGTTTACATCATAGTGCGTTAATATTCCTATTTTCATAAAATTCACTCCTAGCCATATATTTTTTTATATTCGCTGCACATTCTATCTGTACAAAATTTTTCGTTAACATCATCAAATGCTTTTTTTATAATTTTACCAATTATAGATGGATTATTTTTTATATATTCGATTTTACCACAATATTCCTTACAGCTATTTGAAATAAATCCATTATTTCCATCTATTATAACATCTCTGTTTCCTATAACATTACTTACAATACATATTTTTTTCAAATACATTGCTTCTAGCAAAGAAATAGGCAATCCTTCCCATAACGATGGTAAAATAAAAATATCATTTTCATTCAATATTCTTAATACATCTTGTCTACTCTTCCATCCACTTATTTTTATATTAGGAGATTTGAGAAAGTATTTTTTATCTCCATCTCCAATCCAAGTAAATGCTATGTTCGGAAACCTTTCTGCAACTTGATTAAACATATCAGGATTTTTTTGATATGATATTCTTCCAACAGTACATATTTTTAAATTTTCATAATCTACTTTCTTTTTCATCAAACTTACAGTTTCTTTTTTTATTTTATCTATGTTTATTCCATTATTTATACACACAGAATTCTTATTAAGTTTCAAAGCCTCCTCATATTCTCCATTTGAACACCCGACAATAGTACATTTTCTATTAAACATTGCCGTTATTTTTTCAATCCACCAATATATCATTCTTTTGAATTTCGAATCATCCATTTTTAAAAAAGAAAAGCCGTGTGGATTATAAAACATTTTAATTTTATTTCCATTCACAGCTAACCTACCTAATATTCCAGCTTTAGAAGAATGCAAATGAACTATATCTGGTTTTTCTTTTTTTACAATTTGTTTAATTTCTATTAATGCTTTTATATCTTTAAATGGATTTATATTTCTTATAAAATTTTCTACTTTAATAAATTTTACATTTTCATTAAAATATTGCTTAAAATTAGGTAACGTTTCCTCTCTTACCCCATAAGCTATTACAACTTCATAATCAGTATCTATATTATTTATTAAATCCACTAAAAAACTAAAAACACCACTTCCAAACGATTCTACTATATAAAGTATTTTTTTATTTTGGTTATTCACTTTTAATCTTTTCTCCTCTTCTAATT
>USOM01000182.1 GCA_900556345.1 uncultured Clostridium sp.
TAGTAATAATGGCTATTATATAATTATGACGATAATAATCGTTATTATGATTATACGTTATATTTCAAATGAAAATACATTTATAAAACTTGATACAAAAGTAATTTTAACACTAGCAATATCTGGTGCAATAGGAAATTTAATTGATAGAATATGGAATAAAAATGTGATAATTTTTATGGATTTGGGAAAATCAATTTATTTGAATTTTGCGTATATTTATGTACTAATTGCGTGGATAGGGTTAGCTGCAATATTGACGAAAAACACAATGAAAATATTAAAAGAGAAAAAGGAGAGAAAAAGTGAACATAAAAGTAAATGATGAAAATGTGGGAAAAAGAATAGATAGTTTTATTCCCATGGTTCAAGAAGATATTTCAAGAAGTATGGTGCAAAAATTAATTGAACAAAAAAACATAAAAGTAAATGGAAAAGAAACGAAACATTCATATAAACTTAAATTAAATGATGAGATTGAAATATTTGTGCCAGAAGCAAAAGAGATTAACTTAAAAGCACAAGATATTCCATTAAATGTAATTTATGAGGATAATGATATTATAGTTATTAATAAGCCAAAAGGAATGGTAGTACATCCAGCAAATGGAAATCCAGATGGAACCCTTGTAAATGCGGTAATGAACAAATGTAAAGATTCTCTTTCTGGAATAGGTGGAGAGATAAGACCTGGTATTGTGCATCGATTAGACAAAGATACATCAGGAGCAATAATTGTAGCTAAAAATGACAAGGCACATATTGCTTTAAGTGAACAGTTAAAAAATCACGAAGTAAAAAAGACATATCTTGCATTGGTTAGAGGAATTATAAAAGAAAATGAAGCAACAATAAATATGCCAATTGCAAGAAGCAAAAAAGATAGAAAGAAAATGGATGTTGATAAAGATGGAAAAGAAGCAATTACTCATTTTAAGGTTTTAGGAAGATACAAAAATAAATATACATTGCTTCAAATAAATCTAGAAACAGGAAGAACACATCAAATAAGAGTACATTTATCACACATTGGATATCCAATAATAGGTGATGAAGTATACTCAAATGGAAAAAATGAGTGGAATGTAAGTGGACAATGTTTGCATGCTTGGAAGTTAGAGTTTATTCATCCAATAACAGGTGAAAAAATAAGCTTAGAAGCGGAAATTCCAGAGTATTTAAAAAATATTATAAAAGAATTAGAAGAGGAAAATTAAATGGAAGAAATGAGATTACAAAAATATTTAGCATCATGTGGGGTTGCATCAAGAAGAAAATGCGAAGAATTGATTTTAGAGGGAAAAGTTGAAGTAAATGGAAATGTTGTAACAGAACTTGGAACAAAAATAAATCCAGAAAAAGATGAGGTAAAATATAATGGAAATGTTGTCAAATTAGAAGAAGAAAAAATATATATTTTACTAAACAAACCAATTGGATATGTAACAACTGCCAAAGAACAATTTGGAAGAGATATGGTGCTAGATTTAGTAAAGGTAAACAAGAGAATAGTACCAGTTGGAAGACTAGATATGTATACATCAGGAGCATTAATATTAACAAATGATGGAGAATTTGTTAATAAACTAACACATCCAAGCCACGAAATTGATAAAACTTATAATGTTACATTAAAGGGAATTGTAACAAAAGAAGACATAGAAAATTTAAAAAATGGTGTAGAAATAGATGATGGATATATTACAAAACCTGCTAAATCTAAGATTTTAAAAATAGATGAAGAAAAGAAAATATCAAGAGTTCAAATTACAATTCACGAAGGAAAAAATAGGCAAGTAAGAAAGATGTGTGAAGCCATTGGAAAAAAAGTTTTGGCTTTACATAGATGCAGAATTGGAAATTTGGATGTTAAAGATTTGAAATTGGGTGAGTGGAGATATTTGAGTAAGAAAGAAGTAGAAAATTTCTGATTGGGGACGGTTCCTTTTCGGAAAAAGAACCGTCCCCAATCAGAAAAAAATATAGACAATCACATAAAAAAGTGATAAAATACATACATAACTTAAAAGAAGGAGGAGTTATGAAATGGTAGAAGATAACCAAATTAAAGCACAAGTATCGCCATTTGCTATTAGAAAAGGCGAGATAAAAACTTTTGATGGTCAAGATGGATATGTATCAATGAATCAAGTAGTTCATAAGATAAATATAGGACATATCACAGACATTCATTTTGCAATTCTATATTTAGTAAATGAATTTGAATTTATCACATCAAGACAATTAATGCAAATGCTTCAAATCAAGGGATATGAAGTTAAATCGCAAGACAAATTAAATAACAAATTGGAAGGACTTGTAAAATCTAAAATTTTAACAAGATATTATTTTACATCAGATGAAGGAAAGGGAATATATAGAATATATTGTCTAGAGAAGATGGGAAAATATTTGTTAGATACAAGAGATGATGTAGAATGTAAATGGCAACCATCAGACAATACAAAACCAGTTGCTATGATAAAGAAAAGATTAGCAGGAAATCAAGTATTAATAGCATACTTGAAAAAGGTTAAAGTGTTTGATAAGTATACTGTAAAACCAGCTTTAACTGCTAAAACAATGGGAAAAGTATTTAAACCAAGTGGTGGAGCGGTTACACTTACTAAATCTGGAAAATCTATTCAATTCTTATTTGAAGTTGTAAGAAGAGAAAGTGATTGGCAGAAAAAAGTTGTTGATAAAATGAAATTCTATCAAGATTTCTACGACAATTTTGTACCATTAGATTCAGGATTTAAGTCTTTACCACAATTAATTATTGTTTGTGAGGATGATAGACATATGGCAGAGGTATTTAGAGAATTAGTTACACATAATATTGAATTTAGTAAAATAAATTTATATTATACAACAGATTTGAAACAAAATAGTGAGTCTTTAGAAAGTACTTTAACAGAATTTAAGCTTGATCCTGAAACAAATAAATATAAAGCACAAAATGTTGCAT
>USOM01000183.1 GCA_900556345.1 uncultured Clostridium sp.
TGATTACTATTTGTATATTTCAATATTTTAGTTTCATGTTCATCTTTAAGTTTTGATTACAAACTTATCTGAATTTATTATCAAACTATTTGGAACTTTTTAGTGGAGCTTCCTTTGTGAGTGATGCTTTGTGTGTTTTTAAATGTTTATTGTAAATACTTTATAAATTTGCTATTATTGCCGAAAAACACATATTAAGTCTATATGTATTTATTTATTTTTACTGCTTCAAGAATGAATGAAAATATCTAATTAGAACATTATGAATCACACAAGATATATATGTATATGAACGTTTTTTTTTTTTGCAAAAAGCATTTGCTTGGCAGTTTTATACAAAAAAATCATACAAAATTTATGAGATTTTACACTTTTGTTTTTATTAAAAGTGTGTTACAATATTGTTACATTCTGAAACGAAGAAGGTGATTTGCAATGAAGGAAGAAAATAAAGAATTTTTCAAACAGAGTATATTAATTGACCGAGTGCAACATGCAATGGCTCAACGTGGAATAGATTTTGATACTTTATGTGATGTACTGAACCAAAATGTAAAATATTCCATAACTAAGAGCAATTTAAAACTTTACATTTCAGATAGGACACCAAATGCAAATTTCTTGATAGCACTAAGTCGAAGCTTGGGAGTGACTACTGACTTTTTGTTGGGTGAAAACAATAAAGGGTTAAAAAAGGGTATTAATCAAAGAATTTACAGTAAAAGTTATAGAAAATATGCCGGTAAATATAACTTGTATTTTTATGGAACAGTCAACTGTGAATCGGGAACGGTGACAGTTGCTACATTGGAAATAAACTTCGCTAAAGAAGAAGCAGTCACTATGAAAATCGCAACTAGTGAAGGCGGAGAAAAGTTATATTATGGAGAGCTTCAGATATCGGAAATGTCACCCAACGTGTTTATAGTCTTAAATTCTGATTTTGGAGAACAGGTGTCTTTAACTTTCTATGATGAGCCAATGAATTGTGAAACATTCCAATGTGCTGTTGGGGCTATGCTTTCGATTTCTGCCGGTGACTTAAAAAGAGCGCCCGTTTTGAACAGATTTATAATTACAGGTTATGATGTAGATGAAGCACATATGAAGTTTATTAAAGCCCATCTCAAACTTAATACCAAATATATTGACATCACTCCTGAGATGATAAGTACGTCAGTTGAGGGGGTTTTTGGTAAATGTGAAATGGCTGATCGGATTACAGACAGACTTAAAAAGGCATTTTATTCCAAAAGATACTATGCAATCGAAGATAGTTTCATAGTTAACACTTTACGGAAAGATGAAAATTTGTCATTGCGTCAAGCTGATGAGCTGATTGCTGAACTGAGAAATCATTCACTTAGTAACATTAATTTTAAAATTAACAAGTCACTTGACAGCACAGTATATAGGTGTACGAATCCAAAAAATATATCACAAGAATAACAAGAGTAGGAACGGTGATTTTATAATGAACAGAATTACATTTAATTGTGGAATTTTATATCTAGGAGTCAATTCGAAATTAGATATCTTGAATTATCATATAAATAATATGGTATATAACGGTGACAAACCACTATACCTATTTGCAGTAAAAGGTAAATAGGTGTGAGATGTCAATACTTGGAGGTTATAAACAATAATTACAGCTTATAGGGTATTTACCAATATACCTCCTAACAATGTATAACTGATTCTGCTATCTTACACCTCAAAGGAAGCACGGAGGTGAAAAATAATGGCGCAATCCAAAAAGTATACGATTCAAATAGAAAGAGTTTTAAAAGAATATCCATATATATGCTGGCGCATAAATAACCAGCAAAGTAGCTTAAATAAAGAGCTCAAACAAATGGGCATCAGAAAAGAATCAATAGAATTTTTAAAAAATATATTTTTCCAAAATAGTGATATAAAAAAATTCTATGATTGTGAGCAGGAACTTTATTACTTGACCGAAATAAAGAAAATAATGGATATTGCATTGGAAAGACTAGAAGCTTATCCCAAGAAAGGAAAACAGCTATACGATATAATTGATGCGATTTATTTTCGTGAGTATGATGTAGCGGATATTACCGTAGAAAAGATATATAAAATATTCAATAAGAATTTGGAGGATGCAAATGAAAGAACATTTAGTTTTTCAACTTTCAAAGGTCGACGTAAAGAGGCAATTGAGTTAATGCAGTCAATAATTACATCATATTTTAATACAACAATTAAATAATGAATTGAAATACCCACTGGATTGGTTGCTAAATCAATGCAGTGTTTTTTTTTTTTGACTTAAATTTAACCTAGATTTGATTAAATTTCAAACAATATACACTTATTTTTTCTATTGTATGTGTCCTACGGATGAATAAAGTTTATACAAAATTATATCTTGAACTTGTATTTTGGCATATGATATAATATATAATAGAATTTTATATATTGATTTGTTTGTAAAGTCGAGATGGCTGTTATATTTATAAGCCATAACGACTTTTTTATTGCTCTTAATAAAATGAAAGGAGTGATGGTTGTGATGTAATGCAGAATGTGAAGAAGGAGGTGAAATTGATTTATTGTTATAGAAAATTGTTCTGTAACACTGTATGGAGTTATAAATAATGTGGACTAGTTGTCAAAAGGAGGTAAAATACCATGCCAGACGAAAACAAAAGCTATGCATTTATTACAGATACAGAGGGGTATATATACTGTTACGACTCAGAGAATGAAGAAATTATATACTACACATCCCCTAGCGATGGAAGCTACCCAATACAAGCAGTAAATTGTTGAGAGAAAAAAGCTGTATACTGATATATAATCAGTATACAGCTTTTTTGATCAAGGAGCCTATGGAATACTAGCTTAAAACGGTTCTCCAAAAAGATTAAACGAATGAATTCTTCTTAACAAAGTGGAAATATATTTTTTTATAAATATATTTCCACTATAAAAATTATTC
>USOM01000184.1 GCA_900556345.1 uncultured Clostridium sp.
GTTATAATGTAACCAGGAGGAAGAAAATGGAAGAATTATTACCTAATAATTTATTAAATATAATAGGAAATGGAGAAGGAATATCAATAGAATTTAAAGAGGCAAAGAAAAAACTTCCAGATAGTTTATTTGAAAGTATTTGTTCAATGCTTAATAGAAATGGTGGGCACATTTTTTTAGGTGTCAAGGACAGCGGAGAAATTATAGGTGTTTATAAAGATTACATAAAAGATATGAAAAAAGATTTTGTATCACAATGTAATAATCCAGAGAAGTTATTTCCGACTGCTCATTTAGATATTAAAGAATATGTCGCAGATGGAAAACATATTTTATATATTTATGTTTATGAAAGTTCTGATGTTCATAAAACTGCTAATAAAATATATGACAGAGACGAAGATGGAGATTTTGATATAACTACAAATACAACTCAAATTTCAAATTTATATATTAGAAAGAGTAGCACATATATTGAAAACAAAATATATCCTTATGCTACTATATCTGATTTAAGAACAGATTTAATAGAAAAAGCAAGAATTATGGCAGTTAATAGAACTGCAAATCATCCATGGGCAAAAATGACTGATATAGAGATGTTAAGAAGTGCTTCACTATATGAAAGAAATTTACAAACTGGAGAAGAAGGAATAAATTTAGCATGTATATTACTTTTGGGAAAAGATGATGTTATAGCTTCTGCATTATCATATTATAGGACTGATGCCATTCTTAAAGTAAAGGATTTAGAAAGATATGATGATAGAGATGATATAAAAACTAATCTATTAGAAAGTTATGAAAGATTGACAAATTTTATAAAAAAACATTTAAATGATAAATTTTATATTGAAGATGATCAAAGAATAAATGTTAGAGATGTAATTGCTCGTGAATTGTGTGCTAATCTTTTGATACACAGGGAGTATTCAAATCCATATCCAGCAAAGCTAATTATAGGGAAAGAAGCGATAGTAACAGAAAATGCAAATAAACCAAGAATAATAGGCTATATAGATTTAAACAATTATTCACCATATCCTAAAAATCCTAAAATCGCAAATTTCTTTAAAGAGATAGGATTAGCTGATGAATTAGGTTCTGGAATAAGAAAAATTGTAAAATACACTCGAATATATAGTGGCGGTGTTCCAGAATTTAAAGATGATGAAGTTTTTAAAGTGAATATACCAATAAATAAAGTGGTAGAAAGTAATATAGAATATTTATCATCAGAAGAGTTAAGAAAGATTATATTAAACTTTATTAGAAACAGTGATGGAAGAAGCAGACAGGAGATAAATGATTTTGTATATCCACAATTAGCTGATGACATAGATGTAATGAATAATAGAGTTAGGACTACTTTAACATATTTAAGAAAAAAGAGTTTAATCCAAAATGATGGATCTGATACGAAACCTAAGTGGACAATAAAATAGAATTCTGTAGAGAATTCTGCAGAGCTCTGCAGAGAATTCTGCAGAATGTTAACAAATTGACAGAGAAAATTATAGGGGGATTTTTGAGAAAATTGATAAATTCTCAAAAATCCCACCATTTATTTTAAATGATTATTTCTCTAAACATCCAATAGTCACTTCAGCTCCATCACAAAATCCGTTTCTATAATATTTTTCACTCCAATATCCTACATAATCAGAAAAATTATCATCAAGTTTGTTAAGCTGTTGTCTAACAAATTTCCTATTTTGTTTAGGAATGCTATTTAAAATTTTATCTGTAATCTCATCAAAATAAATCATATGTTTTTTATCTTCTTTTGTCATGTATGCAAACTCAGTTTGGTCTCTATATTCCCAAAGCTCTTTTAAAATATCATCATTAACTTCTCTAAAACTCATATCTTTGAATCCTCCTATATATAAATAATCTCATTATAAACAATTTCTTCAGCACGATTTTTAATGTTATTCATAGCTTGAACCCAAGCAAGTTGATTGATACTTTTTAAATCTTCATTAACATTTTCTGATTTAGCTAATTGTTTAACTATTAAACCTATTCTTTCATTAGCTGTATTTTCAATATCAGATAAATGTTTAGATAGTGTTCCATTTATCATTAATTCGGTATATAAGCCTCTTTTATAATTCTTAATATAATTTAACCTTAATCTACCATATTTTCCTATATTGTAATTCTCACAAGAATTATCCATAATTAAATCAGGAATTAAATAATCTCCTTCTTTGTGATAAGTTATTTCTTTCATAATCAAAACCTCCAAATTAAATTTTCAGATTTCCCATTTTACTTCCAATATTTGTTAAAAATAATTGGGGAAAAGTTGGGGAAAAAATTCTCAAAAAAGTACAAAAAATCACACAAATGTTCTAAAATTCATTTCCCCAATTTTCATTGATAAATCAGCTAAAACCCTTGATTTCACTAAATTACACAAACCTTTCAACTAGCCCTCATAACCCGAAGGTATCCACAAAAAAATTAATACTCACATCCCCCTCAAAAAATTATAAAACAAATTAAAAAAATACTATTCAAAAACAAAGGTATTATGCTATAATAACAAAAATAATTAACCCCCAACAAATTACATAAACAAAGGAGGCCAACATGGTAAAACAAATAGTAAAAGACATACTATTCCTATCACAGAAAGCAGAAAAAGCAACAGAAAAAGACAAATATATAGCTTATGAATTACTAGAAACATTAAACGCAAATAAAGACAAATGTGTTGGATTAGCTGCAAACATGATAGGATATAACAAATCAATAATTTGCGTATCAAGCGGATTATATGATTTTATAATGATAAATCCAATTATCACAAAGAAGGCTAAAGAATATGAAACAGAAGAAGGATGTCTATCTCTAATAGGCCAAAGAAAATGCAAAAGATATAAAGAATGGTGTTAAGATAGATTTTGGACACGAAAGCGTAGAGATGTTATAATAGTTTTAT
>USOM01000185.1 GCA_900556345.1 uncultured Clostridium sp.
AAAAATTTATTAAATTTCCTATTAATCTAAAAATAAAATACGCAATTCCTGCCATAACCGAAGTTACTATAAGTGCTTTAGTTGTAAATATATAAAAAAATCTTCCTTCACCTTTAGTATTTCTTGGTATATTATATGGTCCTCCTGCCATAGTATCACTCCCTTTTTTAAATCTAATAATACATTTTTATTATAACATAAAATGTAAAAAAAAAATACAATTTACGATAAAAAATATCATAAATTGCACTTTTTAATATAATTGTAACATTTTCGTAATATCTTTGTAATTTTATTCTCCATTTTGAACTACTTGTGTTCTATCATATGTATTTAAAGAGCTTGAACCTCCATTTACGCTTATTATAAAACTTGCTATTGATGTTGCTCCAAAAACTAACATTATTCCAATTATTATTGGGAACATTTTCTTTTTTATTGCTTCCCTAGTTTCTGGCATTGATGTTATTAATTCAAATCCTAAAAATGCTATCATAATAACTGTTGTTATTCCAGAAGCTACTTGCAAAAAACCTAAAATTTGTCCCACAACTTTAGCTAAATCAGAATATTTATCTTCTGTCGGATCTGTAGGACGTATTCCTTTTACAATTCCACTAACAGATATACTCCCATCAGCTGCTTCCACTTTACTTTGAGGTATAATTACAAAGCTACAAATTATAATCATAAATATTATTAACATTTTTTCTGCTTTTTTCATAATTTTATCCTCCTATCGCTCCTAAAATAAATCCAGCAATTGAAACCGCTGAGAAAACTAATATTATACCTAAAATAACTGGTAACATTCTTTTCTTTAACTCTCCTTTTATTTCAGGTGTTGCAACAATATATTTATATCCTGTTGTTCCCAAAACTAAAACTAGAACTAATCCAGATATTATCCTTAAAAACCCAAGAAGTCTATTAACAACTATCTTTAAGCTTTTAGTTTTCAGTACAGCATCTTGTGTTAACTCTGCTTCAAATCCACCCACATCGTCGCTTAACTTTGCTGCTAATATGAAATTTGGACTAAAAATATTTATTACTAATAAACTTATTAAAATTAATTCTGGTAATCTTTTTAATACATTCATACAGATCTCTCCCTTCTTTTGTCTAAAATATTCAAAAAAATTCTATCATTTTTATTATAACATAAAAATGAACAAAAAAAAACAGTTTATGATAAAATTTACCATAAACTGCCTTTATTTTAATTATCCAGCTACACCAATTAAGAATTTAGCAACTGATGTTGCACCGAAAACTAATACTATACCAATTATAATTGGTAGCATTTTCTTTTTCATTTCATCTTTTACTTCTGGTGTTGAAATAATATAATTAAATCCTACAATAGCTATCATTAAAACTGCAACAATTCCTGATGCTACTTGTAAAAATCCTAATAATTTTCCTATAACTGTTGCCAAACCATCTGCTGCATTAGTTGCATTTTCACTTTTAGCCTCACCTTCTACTTTAGTAATTGCTGAAGTAGCATCTGCAAAACACATATTGTTAGGCATAATTACAAACATAGATACAGCTATCATTAAAATAGCAAATACTTTATAAACTGTTTTCATACGTACTCCCCCTTTCCCATAAATATATATTTTTTTTAAATTTAATATCTTTTTAACCAGCTCTTCCGAATGAAGCTATCATTATAGAAACTATTGCCATAGCAACTCTCCATATTACAAATGCTCCAAAACCAAATGCCATTCCTATAAAAATTGTATGTAAACTTTGTTTCGCAATGTCTCTTTGCTCTGGTGACGCTCCACTTGCTAAATACCTAACACCTGTTACTGAAAGTGCTATTGTTGATATTCCTGCAAGTAAAACTATTAATACTCTATTTATTGCTTTTACTATATTTTGAAATAATGTAAATGTTGGACTTAGTATTCCTTTAAAATCCTTTGTTGGTTCATTCATAAATGTTGATGCCGCTGAAAAAGCTTTACTTACCCAACTCCCATCATCTGCTGTCGACGTTCCTGACTTATCTGTCGCATATACGGATGTGATTGAACTTGTTAAAAATATTATTATAAAAGCAATTGTTGATATAAATATTTTTTTCATATTTCAATCACCCACTTTCTTATATATTTCTTTCTATACATTAAATACATAAAATACAAATTTTACTATACTTGCACTACAAAATAATAATACTGCTCCTATTAATAATCTTCTTCCAAAATTTAGTAATTCTAATTTTGCTTCTGGTCCTCCACCTCCATGAGGTCCTCCCATCATCCTTAATCCTAATTCTCCTGACAAATGCTCATTTCCTGTTAATAACATTCCAAATCCGAATAATGCAATTGAGGCAACTGTTAAAATTCCTCCTATTATTTGAATAAATCCTAATATTGGATTTACAACTTCATGAATAAATTTTACAAACGGATTAGATAATTGTTCCGCTGTTCCATTTATTCCATCAGGATTTAGGGCTTTTGTAAAACTGTCTCCTGTTATACTCGTATCTATAGTTGCTTCTTCATCTTTATCGGCTGCAAAAATAGAATATTGTGAGCTTATAAGAAAACTAAATATTAAAACTAAAATTATCATTTTTAAACATTTTTTCATCTTTATCACCCACTATTCTTTATTATTATAAATCTTTTTATTTTTTTTTGCAATATTTATTCAAAATTTCGACAATATTTTTATATGTTATAAAAAACACACTAACTGCCTCATTTTTAATTTTACCTTAATTCTAAAAATTTGTCAATACTTGGTAACCTTGTATCTGCATAATATAAAGGATTATAAATCATATTGACAAAAAAAATATCAAATAGTAGAATAAAAAATGTTTATATAATAAATAATAGAAAGGACATTAATTTATGAATTCATATAAAACAACATTACTTATAAATAAAAA
>USOM01000186.1 GCA_900556345.1 uncultured Clostridium sp.
TAGTAAATGCTTGTGGTAATACAGTAGAGGATTATGTTGAACTTTGTAGAGTATTAAATTCTTTAGATATAGATGCTGTTGAACTAAACCTATCTTGTCCAAATGTAAAACAAGGATGTTTAGCTTTTGGTACAACTTATGAGGGTGTAAAAAATGTAACTAGTCAATGTAGAAAAGTTTTAGACAAGCCTTTAATTGTAAAATTAACACCAAATGTTACAGATATAACAGAAACTGCGAAAGCTGTTGAAGATGCAGGAGCAGATGGAGTATCTTTAATAAATACATTACTTGGAATGAGTATAGATATAGAAAAACAAAGACCATTTTTAGCAAATAATACAGGTGGACTTTCAGGACCTGCAATAAAACCTGTTGCTGTTAGAATGGTATATCAAGTTGCTCAAAAGGTTAATATTCCAGTACTTGGATTAGGTGGAATAGTAAATGGAAATGATGCAGTTGAATTTATGCTTGCAGGTGCAAAGGCAATTTCTATTGGATGTGGAAACTTTATTGACCCTTATGCAGGACCAAAAACAGTAGAGGGAATTGAAGATTATTTAAAAAGACATAATATTGATGATGTTAATGATATTGTTGGTAAGCTTAAGATGAATTAACATATTTTTTCTGATTGGGGACGGTTCTTTTCACGAAAAATGTCCCATTGGGACCGGTTCTTTTTGGGACATTTCGCAAAAAGAACCGTCCCCAATACGAAAAACTCGAAATTATTTAGCTTATATACTAATAATTTCGAGTTTTACTTTTATTATTTCAATCCCAACCCATACAAATCTTCATCAATTAAAGTATGAACTCTAGTCAAAGTTCTTTCATTATCAGACTTCAAACTATTCTCAATAAATTCAGGATGATTAACCAAAAATTCTTTCATAGTATCATCAGGATTATCAAAATATCTATTAATAAAATCTAATTGTTCATTATTTATAGCACCATGAGATAAAGCTTCTTTAAATAAATCCTTATTAACAGTAGCTAAAGCGTGAGCAGTAACACCTACTTCTTTTAAATTATCAAAACCACCTTGATTTCTATCAATAACAACCAAGGTATGTTCCATAACACCATTTAGATTATTAATAATAGGAACCCATCTTTTAATATAGCTTGAGGCAGTAGTAATTAAATCAGATAAATGTAGAACTTTGTCTCCATTTAAATCTGAAATAGGTTCTGTTGACTCAAAATTAGAAGTACTATAAACAGCAGACATATCTTTAAAAATAGTTAAATGTGGTTTATTTAATAAATAAGCCAAAATAATAGAGAAATACCAATCTCTTCTTTCACCACCAGAAATATATTTAAAATTATCTACGCCGATACATGTTTCAATATATTCTTTCATTTGATTTATAACATCTTGATAAATTTTACTAGAATTATATTCATCTAAAACTTTATCAAAAAGCTTTTTAGGCAAATCCAATTTATTAGCTTTTCCATCGGTAATCAATTTAAGTTCATCAGTTATGTAGTTTAAAAATTCAGTAGATTCTTTTTCTCCGCCATAAACATATTGGCTATTAAAAAAATAAGGAGAAAGCTTTCCAGATGTTAGCCAGAATGGTTCGTTTTCTTTACAAAATTTTATTGCGTTTGATTCAAATAAATATGATAATATTTTATTAGACATATTAATCTAACCTCCTTTAAATTTAGGTATATATTATTACAGTTTGGCAAGCTTGTCAAGCAAATTTCTGATTGGGGACGGTTCTTTTTCCGAAAAGGAACTGTCCCCAATCAGAAAAATGTACCCAAAAGACCCGGTCCCAATGGAACATTAAAAAATTTTTCAAAAAATGTTGATATTTTTTAACATTTAGGCTAAAATAGAAAAAGTTTAAAAAAAGAAAAAAGGAGGCCAAAAATTGGTAACTTTAGAAGACGTAAAAAAGAATAATGAAATAAAGGCTCTAATAGAAGGAGCACAAAAGCAATTAGATGGGCTTCGGATATACAGAACATTCATATAGGCATCTTGGAATAGTATCTGAAAGAGCAGGAAATATTTTAAGAGATTTGGGATTTGATGAAAGAACAGTTGAATTAACAAGAATTGCAGGTTATATGCATGACATAGGAAATTGCGTAAATAGAGTAGATCACGCACATTCAGGAGCAATATTAAGTTATAACATATTAAAAGATATGGGAATGGATGTAAATGAAAGAACTGAAATTATGATGGCAATAGGAAATCATGATGAAAATACAGGAACAGCAATAAGCAATATTTCAGCAGCTTTAATTTTGGCAGACAAGTCTGATGTTGCAAGATCTAGGGTTTCAAAAACAAATATTGCAACCTTTGATATTCACGACAAAGTAAATTATGCGGTTACAAATGCAGATTTAAAGCTAGACGCAGAAAATAGGGTAATAACCTTAAAATTGGATATTGACACAAAAATCTGCCCAGTATTAGATTATTTTAAAATATTTATGGATAGAACAATTATGAGTAAATATGCTGCAAAGTATTTAAAAATATGGTATGAGCTTATTATTAATAATACAAAATTATTATAATAAAAGGTTAATTTAAATTAACTAGAACAACAAAAATAAGGAGGATAAAAAATTGAAAGGTAAAAAATTAAAACTAATTACAGAAATTTTAGCAATAGTAGTTATATGTTTAGTATCATTTGTAGGAATATATACAAAAAAAGCTAATAAAATGGAAAATCAAGTAAAGGATTATGAATTAAGTAAAGACTTAAGTGGATACAGAGAACTTATATTTAAGGTAAGTGATGCAACTGAAATCTTAGATTCAAAAGGAAAAGTTGTAGGAAATACTGATAACTACACAGATAGCACAATAGAAACAAATTCTTATCAAAAAACTGAAAATAAAATAAATAGTGATGAAGAATTAACAGA
>USOM01000187.1 GCA_900556345.1 uncultured Clostridium sp.
AGAAATATGTTTAGATTATTAGAAAAACCTGGATATACAAAATAATTTTAAGCTAAAAGAGGTAATTTAATGAAATTTGAAAGAGAATATTATGTAGGAATAAAAGACGTAGGTCTAAATAATAAAATGTCAAATTATGGAATACTAAGTTGCTTAGAGGAAATAGCAAGTTCACATTCAGATAAGGTTGGATATGGAGTAAATGATATAGAATCTAAGAAAAAAGTATGGCTTTTAATGGATTGGAAGCTGAAAGTTATTGAAAGACCAGAATATGGAAGTAAAATAAAAGTCGAAACTTGGGCAAGGCCAATTGAAAAAAGACCATTTTCAACATATCGTGATTTTAAGATGTTCAATAATGGAAAAATATCGGCTATAGGAACATCAAAATGGATTTTATTTGATTTAGAAACAAATAAAATTGCCAAAATAACAGAGGATATAATTGATTTATATAAACCAGAACCTGAAAAAGTATTTGAAAAAGACGAAATTGAAAAGCTAAAAGAAGTTGATGAATTAAATAGTTATATAGAATATGATGTAAAAAGGTCAGATATAGATGTAAACAAACACATGCATAATCTAAATTACTTAAAATTAGCATACGAAGCTTTACCAGAAGAGGTATATTACTCTAAGGAAAAAGATAATGTTAGAATAATGTACAAACATCAAATATTACTAGGAGATAAAGTAAAATGTTATTATACTAATATAGAAAACAAAGATATAATAACAATAAAAAGCAAAGATGATAGCATTTTACATGCAATTGTTGAATTAAGCTAAAAAGGAGTGAAGCTAAATTGAGACATAAAAATGAAGACAAAATAACAAATATTTTAAAGAAAATAGCTCCAGGAACACCAATAAGGGATGGACTAGAAAATATTTTAAAAGCAAGAACAGGAGCTTTATTACTTTTTACTGATAATGAAGAATACATAAAACAACTTGTAGATGGTGGATTTTTTATAAATGAAGATTATACATCATCAAAATTATACGAATTAGCAAAAATGGATGGAGCAATAGTATTAAGTGCAGATATGAAAAAAATATTATTTGCAAATGCTGAACTAATTCCATCAAGCGATATTCCAACAGTAGAAACAGGAACAAGACATAGAACTGCTGAAAGAACAGCAAAACAAACTGGAGAGCTTGTAATTAGTATATCTCAAAGAAGAAATATAATTACAATATTTATCGAAAACGAAAGATATATCTTAGAGGATACAGAAGTTGTGCTAAATAAGGCAAATCAAGCAATTCAGACACTTGAAAAATACAAAAAAGTATTTGATAGCAAATTAAATATTTTAAATGAATATGAATTTAATGATATAGTTACACTAGAAAACGTTTTAAGTGTATTACAAAGAGCAGAAATGGTTATGCAAATTGTAGACGAAATAGAAAAACAAATTGCAGAGTTAGGTGATGATGGTAGACTAGTAGATATGCAACTAGAACAACTTATAGGTGGGATTGAAAAAGAAGAAGAACTAATAATAAAAGACTATTTATTAGTTGAAGATAAGACTCCAAAAGAGATAAAAGAAGAAATAGGAAATTTATCGTATGAGGACTTATTAAAAGAACAAAATATAGCTAAAATACTTGGATATGACATATTTTCGGATTTTGATGAAGCTTATGTTTATACAAAAGGCTATAGAATACTAAACAAAATTCCAAGAATGCCTGCAACAATAGTTGATAATTTAGCAAAAAGCTTCAAATCGTTACAACATATTATTGATGCTACAATAGAAGAACTAGATAATGTTGAGGGAATTGGAGAAGTAAGAGCAAGAAATATTAAGTCATCTTTAAAAAGAATGCAAGAGCAATTTGTATTTGACAATATAATAAATTAAATGTAAGAGGAGGAAGAAAATGAACAAGAAAGTAAAAAACATAATATGCATAATAGCATTAATTTTAGTAATTGTAATATTAGGTGGTCTATGCTACGATTATTACAAAAAACAAACATTAAAAATATCTAATCCAATAGTAACAATGGAAGTTGAAAACTATGGAACAATAAAAATAGAACTATATCCAGACCAAGCACCAGAAACAGTAAGTAACTTTATAAAATTGGCTGATAACGGATTTTATAATGGGCTAAAATTCCATAGAGTTGTAAAAGATTTTATGATACAAGGTGGAGACCCTTCTGGTGATGGAACAGGTTCACCAAAACTTTCAGATTTATATAATAATGATGATGAAAATGCTGAATATAAATATTCTGATGGAACAGATGCAAAAGGATCTGATTCTTATACAATAACAGGTGAATTTGTAGCAAACGGATATAATAAAAATACTTTAAATTTAACAGAAGGAACAATTGCTATGGCAAGAGGTGATTATACAGCATATTCTCCAACATTAGCAACAGAATCATACAATTCTGCAAGTTCTCAATTTTTTATAATGACATCAAATGACCATACAAATTTAAGTGGATATTATGCAGGATTTGGTAAAGTAATAGAAGGAATGGATGTTGTTAAAGAAATTGCAAATGTAGAATGTAAAGCAAAAGAAACAAGTGAGGAAGATTCTTCTGCATCTTCGGAAGTTTCTACCCCTGTAACAGATGTTATAATTAATACAGTATCTGTTGATACAGCTGGTGTTGACTATGGAATGCCAAAAACTTTAAAACCATTTAATTATATGAAATGGCTATATGCTCAATATGGTTTAAATTATAATGAATAAATGACAGAAAAATAGTAGTAAAAATTGCTACTATTTTTTGCTATTGACAAAAAAACGACAAAAGTTTAAAATTACGGTAGGTGATTTTTATGAGTGCTAAAGAAAAGAAAAAAGTAAGCAAAATTGCTTTAGTATTAGCTATAATAATGCTTTTAATAATTTTTATGTATGTT
>USOM01000188.1 GCA_900556345.1 uncultured Clostridium sp.
CTACTATAATGTAGATTTTTACCCCAAAATATGATATACTTCTTAAACAAAAAGAGCAAAAAGAAAGGAAACTCAAAATGAACACAAACCAAGAAATAGAAAATCAAAAACAATACATGGAAAAAGTAAAAAATATAATAAAAGACAAAAAACTAAAATACACAATACTAACAATGGGATGCCAACTAAATGAAAACGACTCTGAAAAAATTTGTGGAATGCTTGAACAAATGGGATATACAAAAACAGAAGATATGAAAGAAGCAAATATTGCAATATTTAACACATGTTGTGTAAGAGAAAATGCAGAAGAAAGATTATTTGGAAAAGTAGGAGAGCTAAAAAATCTAAAAGAAAAAAATAATCTAATAATAGCAATTGGTGGATGTATGATGCAAGAAGAACACATCCTAGAAAAAATAAAAAGGTCATTTCATTATGTAGATATAGTATTTGGAACACATACATTACATAAATTGCCACAAGATTTATATTCAGTACTAGAAAATCAAAAAAGAGTTCAAGACGTAATAGACGTAGATGGTAGTGTTTATGAAGATTTGCCTATAAGTAGAAACAGTAAAACACAAGGCTCTGTTACCATAATGTATGGATGTAATAACTTCTGTAGCTATTGCATAGTACCTTATGTAAGAGGTAGAGAAAGAAGCAGAAAGCCAAAAGATATAATAAAAGAAGTAAAAGAATTAGCAAACCAAGGATATAAAGAAATAATGTTACTTGGGCAAAATGTAAATTCATATTTACGTTCAGAGATGGAAGCAATAAAACAAGGAAGATTAGTAGATGAAGATGGCGATTACAAAGAAGTAGATTCATTTGCAAAACTACTTAAAGAAATAAACAAAATAGATGGAATAGAAAGAATAAGATTTATTTCACCACATCCAAAAGACTTTACAGATGACGTAATAGAAGCAATTGCAGAATGTGATAAAGTATGCAAATTCGTACACTTGCCACTTCAATCTGGAAGTACTAAAATGTTAAAAGTAATGAACAGAAAATACACAAAAGAACAATATTTAAACTTAGTAGAAAAAATGAAAAATAGAATACCAAATATCAAATTTTCAACAGACATAATAGTTGGATTTGCAGGTGAAACCGAGGAAGATTTTGAGGATACATTAGATGTAGTAAGAAAAGTAGGATTTGAACAAGTATTTATGTTTATATACTCAAGAAGAGTTGGAACACCAGGAGATAAAATGCCAAATCAAGTTCCAGAAGAGATAAAACATAAAAGATTTGATAGATTAAAAGAATTAGTTGAAAGCCAAATTGCTGAAAATAATAAAGAATATTTAGGAACAGTTCAAAAAGTTTTGGTCGGAGGTCCTAGCAAAAATAATGATAAAATGCTTACAGGAAGAACAGAAAGTAGCAAAATTGTTGTGTTTGAGGGAAATGAAGATTTAATTAATACTATTCAAAATGTAAAAATTACTGAGGATCATATGTGGTATTTTAAAGGAGAAAAGGAGTAGTACAAAAAGATGATAGTAGATAAAGAAAAATGTTCACCAATGATGCAAAAATATTTAGAAACAAAAGAACAATACAATGATTGTATATTATTTTATAGACTAGGAGACTTTTACGAAATGTTCTTTGATGATGCAATACTAGTATCAAGAGAACTAGAAATTACTCTAACAGGAAAAGACTGTGGACTAGAAGAGCGTGCGCCAATGGCAGGAATACCATACCATGCAGCAGAAAATTATATAGCGAGATTAGTATCAAAAGGCTATAAAGTTGCAATATGTGAGCAACTAGAAGATCCAAAGACAACTAAAGGAATAGTAAAAAGAGGAGTAATAAAAGTTGTAACACCGGGTACTGTTGTAGAATCAAATATGCTAGAAGAAAGAAAAAACAATTACATAATGAGCGTTTGTAAAGCTGGTCTATATTTTGGAATAGCAGTAAGCGACATATCAACAGGTGAATTTTACTCAACAGAAATAAAAGAAACAAATAATTTTTCTTTATTAATGGATGAAATATCAAGATATTCTCCAGCAGAAATAGTAGCAAATAAAATGATGAATGAATCAGAAGCGGAAATATTAAAAATAAAAACGAGATTTCCAGAAGTATATATAACATCATGTGATGAAAGCTATTTTAGTGAAGATATATCAAAAACTGTACAAAACTTTAGACTAGTAGATAGCAAGGGAAATGATATAGAAAAAGCAGATGACAAACTACTTTCAATTGCAAGTATAAATGCCTTAAAAGAATATATTACAAGTACACAAATGACAGATTTAAGCCATATAAATAAAGTTATAATTTATTCAGTTTCAAAATATATGTCATTAGATATAAATGCAAGGAGAAACCTAGAGATTACTGAGAAATTGAGAGATAGATCAAAAAAAGGAACACTTTTATGGGTACTTGACAAAACATCAACATCAATGGGTGGGAGACTTCTAAGACGTTGGTTAAATGACCCGCTTATAGACGAAGTTGAAATAAATAAAAGACTTGGAGCAGTTGAAGAACTAAAAAATGATATTATGCTAAGAGGAGAAGTTATAGAAAACTTAAAAAAAGTGTATGATATTGAAAGACTAGCAGGAAAAATGGCGTATGGAAATGGTACTCCAAGAGATATGATAACTTTAAAAAATTCTTTATCAAGATTACCAGATATAAGACAAGTTTTGCAAAACGTAAATTCAGAATATTTAAAAGAAATTTATCAGAATATAGATGAATTAAAAGACATACACGAGCTTATAGAAAAATCAATAGTAGATGACCCACCGATGACAACAAAAGATGGTGGATATATAAAACTTGGATATGATGAAAATATAGATACATTAAAACACGCAACAACAGATG
>USOM01000189.1 GCA_900556345.1 uncultured Clostridium sp.
CATTTTTTCTATATTTTCACATATTACTAAAATATCAAATTTAACATTTTTTACATTTTCGATGCTTTTTCTATTTATATTTATAATTTCAAAATTGCTTTCTTTTGAATTTTTGCTAATTGCATTTTTTATAAAATTACTATCATTTTCTTTTGATATTATCCCAACAAAAGGCATCTCTTTCCCCTTCTAAACTTTAAAGTGTTCTCATCTAATTATATCCTCAATATAAAAATTTATACCATTTAATGTTAATTATTTTATATGGGTATCCTTAATTTTATTTTCAATTATATTTGAATTTTCATCCCCGCACATATTACTATTTTCGTTTATATTTACATTATTATAATTCATATTTTGCTCATTAACTGTATTTGCTGACGTTTCTTGGCTTCCTGTAATATCTGTATTTAATATGTGAGACATAAAAAATAAAGTAACTATTGTTAGAATAGATACAACATAGGCATAAACTTTTTCTTTATTTATTACAAAAAACATATTTTTAAAAAAACCTCCAATAATAATCTTATATAATTATATGATTATTATTGGAGTAAAATGATATTTTAAATTATTTTATTTGTTTCATAACTTCTTCAGCAAAGTTTTCTTCTTTTTTCTCGATTCCTTCACCTTTTTCAATTCTTGCAAATTCTACTATTTCAGCATTTTTAGATTTTAATAAATCTTCAACTTTCATATCTGGGTCTTTAACAAATGGTTGTTCAACTAAGCAGATTTCGCTATAGAATTTTCCAATTCTTCCTTGAACGATTTTTTCTGCTATTGCTTCTGGTTTTCCTTCGTTCATAGCTTGAACTTTTAGGATTTCCATCTCTTTGTCTAATCTTTCTTGTGGTACAGCTTCTCTATTTAAAAATTCTGGTTTAGCTGCTGCTATTTGCATACAAATGTCTTTTGCTAAAACATTGTCTCCGTTTTTTACGTTTACTAAAACAGCAATTTTTCCATCTCCGTGGATGTATTTTTCTATTAATCCATCAGTTGTTTCAAATCTTACAAATCTACGAATACTTAATTTTTCTCCGATTTTTGCAACTTTATCAACTAATACTTCTGATACTTTTTTACCAGCTTCATCTATTGATTCTTGTTCTAATAAACTTTCTACGTCAGCTGGATTTTTTAAAGCTACTTGTTTTGCAACTGCTTCAACAAATTCTTTAAATTCTGCGTTTTGAGCAACAAAGTCTGTTTCTGAGTTAACTTCTACAACTGCTCCAACTTTTCCATCTTCTGATACATATCCTAAAACTAGTCCTTCTGCTGCTATTCTATCAGATTTTTTTGCAGCTTTTGCAATTCCTCTTTCACGTAAAAGTTCGATTGCTTTTTCCATATCTCCATCTGCTTCTGTTAAAACTTTTTTGCAGTCCATCATTCCTGCACCTGTTTTTTCTCTTAATTCTTTTACCATTGCTGCTGATACCATAATTATCTCCTCCTAATTTAAAATTTATTTAAAATTAGAGTAGAGCAGTTAAGCCCTACTCTTTATTTTTATTATTCTTCTACTTCAGCTACTACTTCTTCCATAGTTTCAGCTTCTTCTGAAGCTACATCTTGAGATTCTTCAAAGCTTTCACCTTGTTTTCCTTCGATTACTGCATTTGCCATAACGTCTGTTATTAATTTAACAGCTCTTATTGCATCATCATTTCCAGGTATAGCATAATCTAATACTTCTGGATTGCAGTTTGTATCTACTATTCCAACTGTAGGTATATTTAATTTTTTAGCTTCGTTTATAGCATTGTATTCTTTTTTAGGATCTACTAGGAATATTACTCCTGGCATTTCTTCCATATCTTTTATTCCACCTAAGTTTGTTTGAAGTTTTTCCATTTCTTTCTTTAATAAAATAACTTCTTTTTTAGGTAATACATCAAATGTTCCATCTTCTTGCATTTTTTCTAAGTCTTTTAATCTTTGTACTCTTGTTTTGATAGTTTTGAAGTTTGTAAGCATTCCTCCTAACCATCTTTGGTCAACATAGTACATACCACATTTTTCTGCTGCTTCTTTGATGCATTCTTGTGCTTGTTTTTTTGTTCCTACGAATAAGATTGTTTTTCCTTCTTCTGCTTGACTTCTTATGAATTCATAAGCTTCATCTAATTTTTTAGATGTTTTTTGTAAATCGATTATATGGATACCGTTTCTAGCTTGGAATATGTATTCTGCCATTCTTGGGTCCCATCTTCTTGTTTGATGTCCGAAATGAACACCTGCTTCAAGTAATTGTTTCATTGCAACTACTGCCATTTTTAATTCCTCCCTTTTTGTTATTTCTTCCATAAGGTTCATAGTTTACAAAGACCTTGTTTTAAGGCACTCCTTTGGTTTGCTCCCCTTATGTGTTTTTTAACGCTTAGTATTCTATCACACTTTTTATGTAAATGCAAGCATTTATTTGATTTTTTATGCAAATTCTATATAAAAAATAGATTTTGCTTTTTTTAACAAAATCTATTTTTTTATATTATTTCTTTTCGTAAACAGTTATATCAATCGAATTTACATATCCTTGTTCATCATAATTTAATTTTATATTAAAAGTATTTTTACTAGAATCAATAGCTGTTAAAATTTCATTAGCCTTTTGCTCGTTTTTTACTCCTTCTTTTATTAATATCTTAATTTGAGTACCACTAACAACTTGATAATCTTCCATATTTTCACTTACTGTTTTTATTAATTTTTGAACATATTCTTGTTCAACATTTTCGCCTTCATATAAGATAAATTTATTATTAA
>USOM01000190.1 GCA_900556345.1 uncultured Clostridium sp.
TCGATGAAATCTTATCTATTATTGATTTTGATAAAAAAATAATATGAATTTTTATAAAAAACTTGCATATAATATTATTATATTATATAATATAATATAATATATATAAGGATTGCGGCGGAAGTCTTCGGACGACGCCTAGGGGAAGTGGACTTATAAAGTCCACTTCTCTTTTTATTGTAAACTTTATTTAATCAATTTTATCCAAAATTTTTTTGAATAAAAAAAAACCTGCTACTTTTTTATAACTAGTACAGACTTTTTTATTGGTCGAGGTGTTGCTATGATACCTCGAGCTATTTTCTATGATATTTAGCGACTTCTAGCGATTTTAACTTGCTTTGCGGAACACTTTTACGGAACATTTTATATCTTTAATTCCTTGAAATTCCGTACAATTCTTTTGTTTTTTCATTAATGTTTTTCACTATGAATTGCTAATTACTTTGCATTTTCAAATATATTTTTATTAATTAAATAATCGACAACATTTTGATTCTCTGATTCAATAAAGTCAGTATCAATATCAATATAATATTTCATTGTAACTGATGTATCAGAATGACCAAGTATTTCTTTTAATACATTTGGATCAATTTTTGCTTCTGCACATCTTGTTGCGAAAGTACCTCTAAGCATGTGTGTATGTAAATCCGTTCTTGTAACTTTCTTACCCTTAGAATTAATTTCTTCATAACTTCCAATATTAAGCTTAAGTCCAGCTCTTTTAAGTGCTGAATTTATACTTGATTCTTCATATAATCCATAACTTTTATTTGTTGGATTATAAAATAATAAGTGAAACTTATTTGGAATAATATGCTTTAAAGCTTCTTCTAATGCATTCTTGCTTATAGCATTAAGATTAATAATTCTTTGACCTGAAAAAGTTTTAGTTGAATCTCCAATTCTAGATTTACCTTCAGTATCTTTAGTTTGAGTTCTTCTAACAATTATAATTCCTTTTTTTAAATCAATGTCCTTTGTATAATCTAATACCAAAGCCTCGCCAATTCTCATTCCTGTACTCATTAATAGTAAAAATAAATATTTATGCTTGAATTTAGAGTATTCTACATCATTTAAGAATTATATAAGTTTCTTTTGTTCTTCAATGGTTAGTGCTATTCTATGGTGTCCTACATATTCACTCTTAGGCTTTTTAATTCTTTTATATCCAGCCATAAAATTTTCTTTTATGATTCCTTGATGATAGGCTTCTCCAAATCCCATACATAATAATTCATAATTTTGTTTTATTGTAGTTTTAGAATAAGATTTTAGCTTTGCAAGATAGTTAACAATATCTTCTCTAGATATTTTTGCAATAGGTCTATTTGCAAATGAAGTATTTTCTACTTGTTTCAAAGTATCTAGTTTTCTCTTATAAGTAGATTCCTTTAATTTGTCCTAATTTATATTGTTCTTCTATCATAGGTTCTACTAAATCTTTAAGAGTTTTATTTGTTTTAGTTATTACTCTTGGACCACCTTCTTCATCTAGTTTAAGCTTGCATTGAAGTGCTTTGCTAAATGCTTCTTCTTCAGTTTCACCAATAAAAGTTTTTCTTTTAACTTTGCCTGTTGTTTGATCTCTTCCAATAGTTAGCAGAGCTTTACAACTTTTAGATATATAGAATTTATCACAAGACTTGCAAATATTATATTGTTCTTCGTTGTCAATGTTCTCTTTACCAGATTTGTTTAGCTTACATTCAGCACATATTGATTTATTGTACTTTTTATTAGTACCTGAAATTTTCTTTGCTCTTTTATCATAATATGTACCACATGTAATCCCTTTAAAATTCATCTTTTTACCTCCTTAAATAAATTCTAAAGGGGCTATCTGATATGATTTTATACAAAGTAATTATATCAATTTTATAATAAGATATCAATAGCCATCCCTTAGCGAAAATACTAAAAAAGTTAATAGAAGATTTAATTTTATATACTCTTTTAATTTAATCATTAACTCTTCTAGTACTAAAATATTCTCTGAAATTTTCTTCAGAAATCTTAAAAGCTCGTCCAACTTTTACACAAGGAAAGTCTGACCTGTGGAATAAATCTAAACAAGCTCTGTTTCCAATCTTAAGTATTTTCATTACGTCTGATGTTGTATATATGCGTTAATTGTTTTTTCTTCCATATAAATACCTCCTTTCAATTGTTTCCTCACTTCTAAGTTAAAATACAACCAATTTCACTAAAATATTTTGAAATTTTTCCCTTCTATTAATTAAGAACGAAAAATTTTGCAAAAAAATTACAAATGATTTTAAATTTTCTTAAATTTTTTCACTTCTACTAATAAAGGCAAAATAAAATCATAAAAGGTAACCCTGTTTTTGTAAGTCTTGTATAAATACTACAAGTGGTATTGAATTTTCTTGTGTTTTTAAACCTTCTATTAAGAACAGCACAAAAAAATTGAAAAAGGTGACATTTGATTTCTATTTTTTTATGCTCCCACTTATAAAGGCAAAATGAAATTCAAAAATCTTAACAAGTCTCAAAAAATTTTCTAAAATTTTTAATCCTTCATATAAAATCTCCTTCTAATTGTTTCCTCTCTTGTAAACAAAAAATTACCCCTGAGATTAAAAAAATTGTAAATTCTTAAACCTTCTATATGTAAAAGCTAAAAAATTATCAAAAACTGGACAATTATTTTGAAAACTTTTTGATTTGAATGAAAATTATAAAATATTGAATGTTCGCTTTAATTTATTTTGAAAATATGATATAGTTATAAAG
>USOM01000191.1 GCA_900556345.1 uncultured Clostridium sp.
CCATAAAAATAGGACAAGAATTAAAAGAAATAAATTACAGAATAACTCCCAAAGAGCTTGGAGAAACATTTGAAAATATATGTGAGAAATCAATATATTCATACACAAGGCAAATAGCAGAAGGATTTATAACAATAAAAGGCGGAAATAGGGTTGGAATAACCGGTTCGTGTGTTATAGAAGATGGAAAAATAAAGATTATAAATAACATATCAAGCCTAAATTTTAGAATTGCTAAGCAAATAAAAGATGTTTCAATTCCAATTTTGAAGGATGTAATAGATTTATCCAATAACACCATATTTAATACAATGATAGTATCACCTCCAGGAGGAGGAAAAACAACAATTTTAAGAGATTTAATAAGAAAAATATCAAATCGGAATGCCAGAAATTGGCTTTACTGCTAAAAATTGCGGAATTGTAGATGAAAGAAGCGAAATAGCTGCAATGTACAAAGGAATTCCTCAAAATGATATAGGAAAATTTTCAGATGTAATAGACAATGTACCGAAATCAATAGGAATAAATATGCTTATAAGGTCAATGGCACCGCAAATAATTGTATGTGATGAAATCGGAAGTAAAGAAGATGTAGAAGCAATTGAAAAAATGGTTTGTAGTGGCGTAAAAGGCATATTTACAGCACACGCAGGAACTTTGCAAGAAGTATTTCAAAATATCAATTTGAAAAGATTAGTTGAGCTCAAATTAATAAGAAAAGTGATTGTTTTAGATGCTAATGAAAAGGGAAAAATTAAAGAAGTTTTTGATGTTCTAAAATAACAAATAATCGCATATACATATATAGAAGATATATGGAGGACATTATGGGATTTTTTAGATACATATTTTTAATAGCGATACTTACAGGAAGTACAAGCATAGGATTTTTACTTTCAAAAGGTTATGTAGATAGATTAAATGAATTAAAAAAATTATCAAATTTAATAAATATATTTCAAAATAAACTAAAATTTTCAAGAAAGCCTTTAAGTGAAATATTTGAAGAAGTCTATTTTGTGGAAACAGGCAATAAAGTTTCAGAGATATTTTTAAAAACATCTCAAAAAATAAAGGAAATAAATGTAAGCGAAGCATGGAGAAGTGCAGTTGCAGAAAATAGTTTTTTCCTGAATTTGAAAAAAGAAGATATTGAACTAATTAAATCCTTTGGAAATATGCTTGGAAAAACAGATATTGAAGGTCAAGTAAGTGAAATTAATCAATTTTTAACCTTGCTTGATGGACAAATTGCCACCTGCGAAGAAGAGAAAAATAAAAATTCCAAACTGTATAAAAGTTTGGGGACCATTGTTGGATTGGAAATTGTAATTGTATTATTTTGAGAAATTTCTGATTGGGGACGGTTCCTTTTCGGAAAAAGAACCGTCCCCAATCAGAAAAAAAGGAGAAAAAAATGAATGTTGATTTATTATTTAAAATAGCAGCAGTAGGAATACTAGTTGCTGTATTACATCAAGTATTATGTAGGGCAGGAAGAGAAGAACAAGCAATGATGACGACACTTGCAGGTTTGGTAATTGTATTAACATTAGTTATAAAAGAAATTAGCTCACTTTTTGATACTGTTAGGACATTGTTTAGTTTGTGAAATTTTGAAAAATGTCCCAAAAAGAACCGGTCCAAATGGGGCATTTTTCGAAAAAGGAGGATGAATGGAGGAAATAATTAAAATTATAGGCATAGGACTAATTGGCCTAATATTAATAATAATTATAAAACAATACAGACCTGAATTTGCAATATATATTTCATTAATAACAGGAGCACTAATTCTTTATTTAGCAATAGATGAGCTATCAAATGTTATAAATCTCCTAAAGCAAATTTGTGATAAATCTGGAATAAATAATAAATTTTTGATGATTTTAATAAAAATGACAGGGATTGCTTTTTTAGCTGAATTTGCAATTAGTATTTGTAAAGATGCAGGAGAAGGAGCGATTGCAAGTAAGGTGGAGCTTGGAAGTAAAGCACTTATTATATCGATGTCTATACCGATTATTTATAATTTGCTAGAGGTTATTTTGAAAATTTTACCAAATTGAAATAAAAAATTAGGGAGTATTCAAATGAAAAAAATACAAATTTTAACAACAATTATGATTATAGCAATTTTTATTTTTATTCCAAAAAACACGAAAGCTTATAATGAAAACAATCAAACTAGCGAAAACAATGAAATAAATACTGATATAATTTTAGAGGAACAACAGTCGACTTTTGGCATAAGAGATTTCCTAAAAGAAGCCGAAAACTATTCTCCAGATTTTGTTAAAGATTTAGATATATCTAATATATTTAATAGTGCATTAACTGGAAAAATTGACAATAGCAATATTTTGAAAAAGATATTAAATTTAGCGGGTGTGCAGGTAATAGACACACTAAAAATTCTTATAAATATTTTACTTATAGTATTAATACATAGTATATTAAAATCAATTACAGATGGACTAGAAAATGGCGAGGTGTCGAAAATTGTTTATTATGCTCAATATGTTTTAATTGTAACAATAATAATGGCAAATTTTACAGATATATTAAAAAGTGTTGAAGAAACAATTGAAAATTTAGTAGGATTTTCAGGTAGTTTAGTACCACTTTTAGTAACACTTATGACATACACAGGAAGCATAACAACAACAGCAGTTATAGAACCAATGTTATTATTTATGATAGAATTTATTACAAATATGATAAAAACTCTTGTAATACCTATAAT
>USOM01000192.1 GCA_900556345.1 uncultured Clostridium sp.
CTATATAACAACACCAATAATAATGAAATTATTAGAAGAAAACTTAGATATTGCAAGTATAACGGTAATGATACAAAAAGAGGTTGCAGATAGACTAATAGAAATTCCAAGTGGAAAAAATACAGGAGCAATTACATATACTGTTTATTATTATTGTGAATGTGAAAAAATAAGAGTAGTAGAAAATACATGCTTCGTACCAATGCCAGAGGTTACATCGGAAGTAATAAATTTAAAACTAAGAAAAGAACCTGCTGTTAAAGTAGAAAATAAAAAGGTATTTTTTAATATAATAAAAAGTGCATTTATGCAAAGAAGAAAAACTTTATTAAATGCATTAGTAAATACAGGAGTGTTTAAATCAAAAGAAGAAGGTGCCGAGATTTTAAGAAAGCTAAATTTAAGAGAAGATATTAGAGCAGAAAAACTTACAATTGAAGATTTTGCAAGAATATGTAACTATTTTTGTGAAATTATAAAATAAATTAGCAACAGATACTTAGAAAATTGCAAAGAAGAATATTTTTTGAAGTATAAATTCAACTTTGCTCTTTTAATTTACAAAAAAAGATGATATAATATAAAAAGAATTTAAAGAGAGGGAGGTATATATGAATCAAATTCTAATAACAGAAAAAATATATATAACTCCAGAATTAAAAAAGAAAAAGAGAATGTACAAATTTAATTTTATAATATCAATAATATTAATAGTAGTACTATTTTCTTTTTATGCGTATGCTGAATACGATAGAAACAAAACGGCAGATATATCACAGGAAATATTACTTGGAACAAGTAATACAGATAATACTACAATGAAAAGTGATAGTGATGTATGGATAGTAGCACTAGATGGAAATGACGAAACATCAGAAAATAATCTAACAATAACATCATCTTCATCTACATCTGATCCATATACAGGTATGACAGATACATATAAAGCTTCAAATGGAAATACTTATGAAATTGTGGGAAAAATAAAAATACCATCAATAAATGTAGATTATTCAATTTTATCAGAAACAAGTGATGAACTTCTAAAAGTATCAGTGTGTAAATTCTGGGGAGCTAATCCAAATCAAATAGGAAATTTGTGTATAGCAGGACATAATTATAGAAATAAAAGATTTTTCAGTAAGGTACCAACTTTAAAAGTAGGAGATATTATTGAAATAACAGATTTAACTAAAAAAACACAAAAATATGCGGTTTATGATAAATACACAGTAGATCCAACAGATACAAGTTGTACAAGTCAAATAACAAATGGAAAAAAAATAGTGACACTTATTACTTGTACAGATGACAGTAAACAAAGGGTAATTGTACAAGCAGAGGCAATATAAAAATATCTTTTCGAAAAATAATTTCGAAAAGATATTTATTTTTAGAGTTAATCTTGTTCTACATCGTTAAAAATAGGATCACTAAAGAATTCTATTAAAGTTATATTAAAACCTTCACAAACGTGTAGTAAAGTATCTAATTTTATAAGTTCTGTAGTACCATTCATAAATGCACATAGTGTAGAACGTGGTATACCAGAAGCTTTAAATAAGCCCCAAATAGACATACTGTTTAAATCTAAATAATATCTTATGCGTTTGCGAACAGCATCTGATAATTTCATTATATAATCACCTCAATTATTTTGATATATAAAGAAGTATAGCAAGAAAAATATTGAAAATAGTCTATTTAAACATACTTACAAGGATTATTTGTACACTTAAACTAAACATATTTTGTACAGAAAATAAAAAAATATTATAAATAAGGAGCTTGGGTTATGAAAAAAGTAGTAATAATAGGTGCAGGTGCATCTGGGTTGATTACAGCAATATATGCAAAAAGAAACGGAAATGATGTAATATTAATAGAAAAAAATGAAATATGTGGAAGAAAAATTTTAGCAACAGGAAATGGAAGATGTAATTATTGGAATAAAGACCAATCTTTAAGCCATTATAGAGGTTCAAACTTAAAAAATATAGAAGATATTTTGAATGCAAAAAATGAAGAAGAAATATTGATGTTTTTCCGAAAAATAGGAATTGAACCCAAAATAAAAAATGGATATTATTATCCTTTTTCTAATCAAGCAATTAGTATTCAAAAAGCTTTAATATTAGAAGCAGAAAAACAAAAAGTAAAAATACTAACAGATTCGGAAGTTGTAGATATTTTAAAAAATGAAAAAAAATTTACAATTGTTTTAAAAAATCAAAACAAAATTGAAACAGACATAGTAGTATTATCAACTGGATCTAAAGCGGCTCCTAAAACAGGTTCAGATGGATTTGGATATAAAATATGTGAAAAATTTAAGCATACTGTAAATAAGCCACTACCAGCTCTAGTCCAACTAAGGGCAAATGAAAAATACTTAAAAGATTGGGAAGGCGTAAGAGCGGAAGTTTCTGTAAAATTATATGAAAATGAAAAAGAGATAGGAAAAGAAGTTGGGGAAATACAATTAACAAATTACGGAGTAAGTGGAATATGTGTATTTAATTTGAGTGGCAGAGTTTCAAAAGGCTTAGAGGCTTCTGAAAAAGAAAAAATAGAAATAAACTTTTTAGATGGATTGAATATAAAAAATGAAAAACAATTCATAAATTGGATGGAAAGCCGAAATAGAAATTTAAAAGATAGAAATATGTATGAAGCATTAGAAGGAATTTTGAATTATAAATTAGTGAAAGTTTTGCTGAATTTATCAGAAATAAAACCA
>USOM01000193.1 GCA_900556345.1 uncultured Clostridium sp.
CCTGTTAGCATACTTATACTTATTCCGTGCTAATATCAATAGCACAATAATTGTTACAACTAACGCAATTAACGTTATAGCTTTATCTTGTTTGATTTTTCTCATCATCAGTTTCCTCCTTATTTTCTCTCTCATTTAGCTAAAAAAATTATGTACATCTTCAATTTCTCCTAATTTTCTTTTACTAAACTTGGCTTTTTATTTAATTTTCAATGTTCATAATTTTTTTGCTAAACATTTTGTATTATAACATATAGTGTTCTCTTTTGCAATTTTTTTATTTTTATTTAACGTTTTATATTTTGCATTTTTTTAAATGCATTTTTATGCACGTATTCAAATGCGTGTTAATATACTGTTAAAGTTAGGAGATGAGCCAATGTATCTAAAAAGATTAAAAGATTTAAGAGAAGATTTTGATAAAAAACAACACGAAATAGCAGAATTTTTAAATATTACAAGACAGCAATACAGTCTATACGAACTTGGAAAACGTGACATCCCAGCAGAATTTATTCGTAAATTAGCAAAGTATTACAATACCTCAGCTGACTACATTTTAGAAATTACAGATGAAATAACTCCATACATTAATTCTAATACTAAAAAAAAAGATATACCAAAAAAATAATTTGGTATATCTTTTTTTATTAAGAGTTAAATACTCTATCAAATTCTTCTCCATCAATTTTTTCTTTTTCTAGTAATATTCCGGCAACAATATGAAGTTTATCGATATTAGCAGCTAATATTTCTTTAGCTGTATTATAAGCTCTATCTATAATAGCTTTTACTTCTTCATCTATAACAGCTGCTGTTTCTTCTGAATAGTTTTTAGTTTGAGCTAAGTCTCTTCCAAGGAAAACTTCTCCTTGACCTTGACCATACATAATAGTTCCAAGTCTTGAACTCATTCCATAAACAGTTACCATACTTCTTGCAATTTGAGATGCTCTTTCAATATCGTTACTTGCACCTGTTGAGATATCATTTAAAATTAGGGCTTCTGCAACTCTACCACCTAAAAGTGATATAATTTGTTCTTCCATTGCTGTTTTAGACATAAATGATTTATCTTCTGTTGGTCTATACATTGTATAACCTCCAGCCATTCCTCTTGGTACTATTGATATTTCGTGAACAGGATCTTGTGTTGGTAAGAATTTACTTACAACTGCGTGACCAGCTTCGTGGTATGCAACTAATTTCTTTTCATGGTCACTTCTTACTTTTGTTTTCTTTTCAGGTCCCATTGTTACCTTAACCATAGCATCTTCTATTTCTTGCATTCCTATTTCTGTTTTATTTCTTCTTGCTGCTAAAAGTGCTGCTTCATTTAATACATTTTCCAAATCGGCTCCTGCAAATCCTGATGTATTTTTGGCTATAATTCTTAAATCAACATCATCTGCTAATCTTTTCTTTTTGCTATGAACTTCTAGTATTTGCTCTCTTGCTTTTACATCTGGAGCTCCTACTACTATTTGTCTATCAAATCTTCCTGCTCTTAATAATGCTTTATCTAATACATCTGGTCTATTTGTTGCTGCTAAAACTATAACTCCTTCGTTTGCTGAAAATCCATCCATTTCAACAAGTAATTGGTTTAATGTTTGTTCTCTTTCATCATGTCCTCCACCAAGTCCTGCTCCTCTTTGACGTCCTACTGCATCTATTTCGTCTATGAATATTATACATGGTGCATTTCTTTTTGCTTGTTCAAATAAATCTCTAACTCTTGATGCTCCAACACCAACAAACATTTCAACAAAGTCTGAACCACTTATTATAAAAAATGGTACTCCTGCTTCTCCTGCAACTGCTTTTGCAAGTAATGTTTTACCAGTTCCTGGCTGACCAACTAAAAGTACTCCTTTTGGGATTCTTGCTCCCATATCTGTGTATTTTTTAGGATTTTTTAAGAATTCTACTATTTCTTCTAGTTCTTCTTTTTCCTCGTCAACACCTGCTACATCATCAAATGTGATTTTATTTTTCTCCGCAGTGTTTATCATTCTAGCTCTACTTTTCCCAAATGTCATTGTTTTGTTTCCACCTTGGTTGTTTCCTGGGTTCATCATAAAGAACCAGAATACTAGGAATATTATAAGCAATCCGAATGGAGTAATTAAACTTAATATCGTTATCCAAATTGATTCAGATTCCTCATCTAATGCTAGATTTCCATTTTTGATATATTGCTCTGCATAAGTTACAAAGCTGTCTAAACTTGGTATGTTTACTTGTTTTACTGTTTTATTATTATCATTTAGTGTAACTTTTGCACTTTGTCCTCCTGCTGATAATTGTACACTTGACACATTTCCCTCTTCTATGTTTTCAATTAATTCTGAATAGGTCATTTTGTTATTGTTATTTTCCATTATTGAAGAAATAACTACTATTAGAATTACACCTATTATTAGCCATATAGCTAAAGATTTTATTCCATTTTTCACTATTCAATTCCTCCTTATCGCTTGAACTATACCATAACCATTCCGATTTTGCAATAGTTTTTTATATTATTTTTTGTGCTATTTTTTATCATTCTACGGCTTTCTATAATTTGCCCTCGAAAAAAATTTGATTTTTATTGACTAAAATTTTTATATTTTTGTTTGGCATTAAGTATTTGTTTCCTATATTTTTTTCGCATAGTTTTATTATATCATTTATATTTACTTTTTCTATGTTTTGTACATTTCCTATTGTTTTGTTTATAGCATATAATAT
>USOM01000194.1 GCA_900556345.1 uncultured Clostridium sp.
TTACTCCTATACTTAAATATAATTTAACACCTTTTTCTCTTTTTAAATTCCATATTAAAATTTTATTATTTGTACATATATTTATAAATCTTTCAATATAATATCCTTCTACCTCAATTCTGACATACCCAAAAAGCAGTCTTACTAATAATTTTATGAACATATATCCTCCTAAAGTTTAGCTATCAATCGTTCGTTCAATCTCTATAGATTCTATTTTTCCTATAATTTTAATATTATCTTCTGTCATTTTTTCAAGCCTTAAATTAATTCCGTGTATATTTACAATTCCAATATAGGTATTTACTCTTACATAATAATCTTCATATTCTAAAATACCTTTATAATTTTCAATTATCATATCTTCAAATCCGGTTATTATAAAATTTGGAATGTTTGTATAGATTTCTTTTGGAATTTCTAAAATATCATTAAATTTCTTTCTTCTTCCCATATTTTAAAACTCCTATCTAAATTCTTCTAAGCTTTTAATTTCATAACCTTCTTCTTTTATTTTGTCTACCAATTCTCCCATAATCTCGGAATTTGTTTTTGATGTTGCATGTAATAACATTATTTCTCCATTATGTAGATTTGAAATTATCTTTTTCATTGCCTCTTCTTTTGATGGTTGTTTATCATCATTCCAATCTACATACGCAAAGCTCCACATTACCGTTTTAAATCCTAATGAATCTGTAATACTTAATGTTCTTTCACTAAATTCACCTTTAGGTGGCCTCATATATTTCATTTCATATCCAAATTTTTCATATAATGCTTGATTTAAATTCATTAGCTCTGTTTTTATTTCTTCATCTGATAAGTCTGGCATACTCTTATGATTTACGGTGTGGTTTCCTACAATATGCCCCTCATCTATCATTCTTTTTACTAAATCCTGAGCTGTATTTAAGTAATGTGCTGTTATGAAAAAAGTTGCTTTTACATTTCTGTCTTTTAAATCATCTAAAATTTTTGCAGTATATCCTCCTTCATATCCTAAATCAAATGTTAAATATATATTTTTGTCCTCATTATTTCCCATTGCCATTCCATTATATTTATCTATTAATTTTTTGTTTTCTGCTCCTAAATCTGGTTGAGTATGATTATCATTTCTTTTTATTCCCCACCCTATTTTTTTATTGCTAAGTAAACCATTTGAGGTTTGCTCAGTATCTTTCGGACCAATTATTACTGTAACTGTTAATATCGCTAGGGTTAGACATATTCCAGTAATTATTTTGGTTGTATTTTTTGATTTTTTTATATGTAACATAATAAATCTCTCCTTAGGCTTTTTTATAATTTTATGTACCTAATGAGAGATTATTACTCTTAAATATTTAATTAAAAATCAAAGTATAAGTATTCTTTTGTTTTATATTTTAAGTATTCTTCTATTTGTTTATTTGATTTTTCTGATATTTCATTTATTCTCTTATGTCCATCTACTGTTTTTACTAATGGATTTATATATCTTCTTTTTCCTTTTACACTTCTGCAATATTTATTTTCTACAGGCATATCACTTTCATAAACTTTTGTTGCATTTCTAAATTTTTTGAATTCATCTGAAATTTGCTTATTATTACTATTTTCTATCATTTCTACTACTTGTTTTTCCGGTAAAGTATATAAATCTCTTAAAGTAAGTTTCTTTTCTTCAACCATTTTCTTTACAATATCTGCAATAAATTGCATACATAGCTTATCTTCTTTGCTTATCCATAAAGGCCATAATTTATGTGCACCTTCAATAAATTGTTCAGCATATTCTTTGTCTTTAAATCCTAATTCTTCAATACATTCCTCATTTTCTTGAACTTCTATATTTTTATAAATTTCACTTATTTCTTTTACATCCCACACAATTTTAAAATATAATCCATTTGAGAAAGTATATTCTAATCTATCTGCTGATAACTTAGGTGTATCATTATCTGCTATAGGGTAAATATGATAGTCTGCTACTTCTTCAACTTTTATTCCATCTCTGTTTAATAAAGCCATTATTTCTTTTGATTCACTTATTATTTTTGTAGTTAATTCTTCTGTTGATTCCTGTTTTTCGTGATCACCATTCATAAAATCTATACAATGTTTAAATACCGGTGTTGCAATATCGTGAAATAACCCTGCTAGTGTTTGTTTTTTATCTTTTGTAAAATTCCATACTATTAGCGCCACACCTATACTATGTTCAAGATTAGTATAAAAAAATTTATTATTAAATACTTTTGTATAATCTGTTCCACATCCGCATCCGATTTTTCCTATTCTTTGCATTGGTGGTGTATCTATATATTCATATAAAAATTCCGGAAAATCCTTTGATAATACCTTAAAATACTCCTTTATTGTTTCATTTAATTTTTCGTAATACTTACTCATTTTTTACAACCTTTCCTTTCCATAAAAGTACAAATTAGAATGAATAAATTTCCATTTTTTAGGAATATTATTCAAATCTTAATATCCTTTTCTCTTATTTTTTATAATTATATCATAACTTTCATCTTTGTCAAACTTGTGTAAGTTTTTATGTTAATTTGAATTTATTATTATCAATATCATTTTATACACACAATTATATAAACCAAAAATGGTTTATGTTGTATCTTTTATATGGTTTGCCATATTTACATTTTTTTACTTTTATTTTATAATTTATTTATATATACGGAAAATTTCGGCATTTTTTGAAATTATTT
>USOM01000195.1 GCA_900556345.1 uncultured Clostridium sp.
ATTCATGGTCATGTGATGTAAATAAAATATTTCCAATAAACTTTTTCATTCCTTCATTTACAGATGTAATGCTTTCCATATCTAAATGGTTTGTTGGTTCATCCATAATTAAGAAATTCGCACCAGATAGCATCATTTTAGAAAGAACACATCTAACTTTCTCTCCTCCTGAAATTACTTTTGCTTGTTTTAATGCTTCTTCTCCAGAAAACAACATTCTACCCAAGAAACTCCTTACATAAGTTTCATCAGGGTCCTTAGAATATTTTCTTAGCCAATCTGTAATGTTTTCGTCTGTTTCAAATAAATAACTGTTATCCTTAGGGAAATAAGTATGTGTGATAGTTTGTCCCCAAATTATTTCTCCTTCATCTGGTTCTAATTCTCCTTCTATTATTTGGAACAATACTGTTTTTGCATTTTCATTGTCTGCTAAAAATGCTATTTTATCTTTTGATTTTACTGTAAATGAAATGTTGTCTAAGATTTTTTCTCCATTTATTGTTTTTGAAATATTTTTTACTTGTAATATTTCTTTTCCTGGTTCTCTATCTGGTTTAAAATCTACATAAGGATATTTTCTATTTGATGGTCTTATTTCATCTAATTGAATTTTTTCTAATGTTTTCTTTCTTGATGTTGCTTGTTTTGATTTTGATGCATTTGCACTAAATCTTGCAATAAAATCTTGTAATTCTTTTATTTTTTCTTCTTTTTTCTTATTTTGCTCTCTTGCTTGTTTTAATGCTAATTGACTTGATTCATACCAGAAATCATAATTTCCTGGATATACTGTTATTTTTCCAAAATCTACATCTGCTATATATGTACAAACTTTGTTTAAAAAATATCTATCGTGTGATACTACAATTACTGTATTTTCAAAGTTTATCAAGAATTCTTGTAACCAGTTTATACTTTTTAAATCTAAGTCGTTTGTTGGCTCATCTAGTAAAAGTATATCTGGATTTCCAAATAAACTTTGTGCTAATAATACTTTTACTTTTTCTCTTGCTTCTATATCTTTCATTAATTTATAGTGATTTTCTGGTACTATTCCTAAATCATTTAAAAGCATTGCTGCATCTGATTCTGCATTCCATCCATCAAGTTCTGCGAATCTTTCTTCTAGTTTTGCAGCTTTCATTCCATCTTCTTCTGTGAAGTCTGGTTTTGCATATATTTCTTCTTTTTCTTTCATTATGTCATATAATTCTTTATTTCCCATTATTACTGTATCTATTACAGTAAAATCCTCATAAGCAAAGTGATCTTGCTTTAACACTGATATTCTTTCTCCTTTATCTAGTGTTACATCTCCTTTGCTTGGTTCTATTTCTCTTGATAATACTTTTAAGAATGTTGATTTTCCAGCCCCATTTGCTCCTATTATTCCGTAACATTCTCCTTTATTAAATTTTATGTTTACATCTTCAAATAAAACTCTTTTTCCGAATCTTATTGTTACTCCATTTGCAGATAACATTTTTTTCTCTCCTCTCTTTTTGAGCTTTGTTTATTTTACTATAAAAATGCTTAAAAATCAAGTTTTTTTGATTATTCTCAAAATTTTCAATTTACAAATATTGCTTATTTATCGTTTTTGTGATAATCTAATTTGTAGAAAAAAGTTGTAAAGGGAGGATTAATTTATGAGAAATAGAAGATTCAAAAGAAATCGATATAATTATAACTTAAGTAACCTAAAATTAATATCAAAAATTTTAGCTGTATTAATTATTATATTTTTAATTATATTTTTAAATGCATTTATAAATCACAAAAAAACACTTAAAACACCAATAGACACTTCTGAAATTACTAATAATAATGAAGAACCTAAAAACTCTACTGAGGTATCCACATCAGACAATTCGACAATTAGTACGGAAAATACAACTTCAGAAACTAAAACCACTCCCGAAGTTACTAAAAAAAGCACAACTATAAATATGGCTCTTACTGGTGATATAATGTGCCATAATACTATTTACAATGACGCATTTAATAAACAATCAAATACTTACGATTTTTCTTATTTGTTTGATGATATAAAATATAATATTCAAACCGCAGATATTGCCATAGGAAACTTAGAAACAACTTTTTCAGGTAGTTCTAAGGGATATAGTAGTTATCCAACATTTAATACCCCAGAAAATTTAGCATATACATTAAAAAAAGTTGGATTCGATGTTTTATCTACTGCAAACAATCACTGTTATGATAAAGGATATAGCGGAATTGAAAGCACAATTGATTATTTAGATGATGCAGATATATCTCATACAGGAACATTTAAATCTGAGGAAGAACAAAGTAAAATATTAATAAAAAATGTAAAAGGTATTAAAATTGCATTTTTAAGTTTTACTTACGGCACCAATGGAATTCCAGTTCCATCTGATAAAGGTTATTCTGTTAATTTAATTGATAAAGATTTAATAAAAAAGCAACTTGATTTAGCTAAAACACAAAATCCTGATATGATTTGCGTAAGTATGCATTGGGGGATTGAATACCAAACAACTCCTAATTCTGAGCAAAAAGATTTAGCCGATTTCTTATTTAAAAATGGAACTGATATTATTATAGGAAATCACCCTCACGTATTACAAAATTTTGAGAAAAAAGAAATTACATTAGATGATGGAACTACAAAAGATGGACTTGTAATTTATTCTCTAGGAAATTTCTTAGCTGATCAAAATAAAAAA
>USOM01000196.1 GCA_900556345.1 uncultured Clostridium sp.
TTATTACATCGTAATTTTTCCGACTCTAGTATCGTAAAATTTCCGTATCATGAAACGAAAAATTTACGATTCATACATTTTTACATGATTAATCTTACCAACATATATAATGTTGTTCTTCTTAAAACCTGTCCTTTTTTCACGAATTAATTTCTTATTCTTTAATTCTTTAAATGCTTTTGTAACAGTTTTATCTGAAAGATTAAGTTTTTCCTGAGCTTCTTTTCTTGAAAATATAATATAAATATCTCCGTCTTTATCTGTCCATTTATTTTTTATAGATAAAGATAATCTGTCTAGTAATAGTCCATATAATACCTTACTTGCTAGGCTTAAATCTGTGTAATATTGATTTACAAATAGCTCTTTTGGTACTTGGAAAAAACTATTTTCCAGAAACTCATTTGCTTTATATGGTATAAAATACATATCAATAGCCCCCCTTTTTGTGTTTTACTTTCAACACTCAAAGTAGCTAAATATCAACGTTTTTTTCTTTGCGGAAATTTTCGGAACATTTTTTTCTTGTAAAAAACATTTTGCGGAACACTTTTCAGAACAAAAAATCAGAATTTTTTAGAATTTTTAGACATTTTTTAGAATAAATAAAAAAATGCTATTTTCTAAAAACTCTTAGAAAATAGCTTATTTAAAATCATTTGACTGTTTTTGAATTCTAATGAATTTTCCTCAAAAACTGGTCTTTTATGGTCGAGGTGACAGGGATCGAACCTGCGACCTCATGGTCCCAAACCACGCGCGCTACCAACTGCGCTACACCTCGATTAACTTCACTATTCAATTGACGCTATCTATAATAACATACTTTTTTTAGAATTTCAAGACTTTTTTGAAAAAAAATCAAAATACTCTTGCAAAATTTAAAATTTACAAGTATAATGTATTAGTATTAATTAATTTAATACATTATGCACCAGTAGCTTAGCTGGATAGAGCACTCGGCTACGAACCGAGAGGTCGGGGATTCGAATTCCTCCTGGTGCACCAATCACTTTTTATTTTATCATTTTTAGTTTATTATTATAGAAAATTCTTTATTTAATTTTTTCTTCCCAAAGCAATTTTTATATTTTTCCTACTTTCCCCTCTTATAACTTCTAACTCTACCCCATCTCCTGGTGCTTTTCCATAAACAAATTCTCTTAGATCATTAATAGTATTCAAATTTTTTCCATTAACACTGCAAATTAAATCTCCCTCTTTTAAATCAGAACCTGCTGCAGGTCCATTTGAAATAACTTTGGAAACATATACTCCCCTATTTAATTTGCTTTTTAAATTTAGATAATTTGCTACATCTCCATCATAAGCATAAATTCCAAGTGTTGCCTCCTCAAAGTTTCCATTTTGCCTAAAAGAATTTATTACAGGTTTAACTACATTTATCGGAACCGCAAAACCAATTCCTTCTGCAGATGTAATTTTTACCGTATTTATTCCTATTACCTCGCCACTTTTGTTTACAAGTGGTCCACCACTATTTCCTGGATTTATTGTTGCATCTGTTTGTATTAAGTCAGATATATAACTTGTACTATCATTTTCATCAATTTTTATTGTTCGGTTTAATGCACTAATGATTCCTGATGTAACTGTTTTTCTAAATTCATATCCAATTGGATTTCCTACGGCATAAACATTTTCTCCTACTTTTATATTACTTGAATTTCCTAAGCTTACATAAGGTAAATTATTTGCTCCGATTTTTACAATTGATAAATCTAAATTTGTATCACTCCATTTAACTCTTCCTTCAAATGTATTTTCATCAACTGTTACATAACAATTACTATATTTTTCTCCTGTAACATGTGAGTTGCTTAAAATATATCCATCTTGACTTACTATAATTCCTGTACCTAAACCTAATTCATCACTTTTAATATTATTTAAAATAGAACCTCCCGTGCTTGAAAGTTTTGAAATTCCCACGACACTTTTTGTAACTGTTTCTAACATATTTACTGCCTGAGTACTATTATCCGTAGAGTTATCCACATTTTTTGCATAGTTTGTGGATAAAGAAGTTCTTACTCCCTCATACTCATTTGATATTTCTATATTTTTATACATTAGCCATATATTGTATATGCTAATTCCTAAAAGTATTATTATGAATAATGCTAAAATTGTATTTTTTATCTTCTTATTTTTCTTTTCCATTAAACTCTCCCCTCATTTTTTTATATTATTTCCAATATTATTTTTAATAAACTTATGTACTAAAAATTATACAGAAAAATCACTCATTCCGTTGCATTTTTCTACATAATACTATATAATAAAAAAAATTAAGAAAATAAAAAGGTAATGGGCAAAAGTTTGACATTATATGAATATAAGGATAAATTAATAAGAGATAATAAAGGAAAGGAAGAGATTCTTTTGATTAAAGAGGTTATAGTAGTTGAGGGAAAAGATGATGTTGCAGCAGTAAAAAAAGCTGTTGATGCAGAAATGATTGCCGTAGGTGGATTTGGAATAAATGCAAGAGTAATTGCTAGAATTAAAGAAGCGCAAAAAAGAAAGGGAGTTATAGTATTAACAGACCCTGATTTTGCAGGAGAAAAAATAAGAAAAATAATTGCAAAAAGAGTACCAGGAATAAAGCATGCATATATTTCTCAAGAAGATGGAATTAAAGATGATGATATTGGTGTTGAAAATGCAACTCCAGAAGTTATTAT
>USOM01000197.1 GCA_900556345.1 uncultured Clostridium sp.
CCCTAAATGGGACCAAAAAGAACCGACCCCAATGGTCCCAATCAGAAAAAAGGAGAAAAATTATGCAAACAATAAATCTCAAAAACAAAAAGAAAATGAGAAACACACTTTTCATAACATTTTTAATTTTATTATTACTGCTATCTAGAATATGCTACATAGAATTTGTCCAAGGAAAGGAACTTCAGGTGCTTGCATTTGAACAACAGGTACAAAAAAGGACAGTTAATCCAAGAAGAGGAACAATATATGATTCATCAGAAAAATACACGTTGGCGATAAGTAGTACTGCGTATACTGTAAGTGTAAATCCAACTAACATTCCAAATGAAAAGAAAGATTTAATAGCAAAAAAATTAGCGGAAATATTTGATTTGGATTATGAAACAGTATTAAAAAAGGTAAGCAAAAGAAGTTCAATTGAAACAATTGTAAAAAAGATAGAAAAAAATAAAGCAGATGAATTAAGAATATGGCTTCTAGAAAATAATATAGATACAGGTGTAAATATTGATGAAGATAGCAAAAGATATTATCCATATAGTAATTTGGCTTCACAAGTTATAGGATTTTGTGGTGGAGATAATCAAGGTCTAGATGGAGTTGAGGCTAAATATGATGAAGTTTTATCTGGAATTGCTGGTTCTATTTCTAGGGTAACTGATGCAACAGGTGAAGAAATTGGAACAGATGGAGAGGTGTATACTCCAGCTGTTAATGGTGATGACATAGTTTTATCTATTGATATGACAATTCAATCTATAGTAGAAAAATATTTAGCTGAGGCTTGTATTGATAATAGTTGTACAGATGGTGGAAATATTGTTGTTATGAACCCAAAGACTGGTGATATTTTAGCTATGGCTACATATCCATCTTATAATTTGAATGAACCTTATACTATAAATAATGATGAACTTAAAAGCAATTGGGATAATATGGAGCAAAGTGAAAAATCGAAGAATTTACAGGCAATGTGGAGAAATAAGGCAATTTCAGATACGTATGAACCTGGTTCGGTGTTTAAATTAATAACGGCCTCAAGTGCATTAGAGGAAGGGATAACAGATACAGATAGGAGCGGAGAATTTGTATGTACTGGTTCAATTACAGTTGCGGGAGCACGTATTAAGTGTTGGAGATATTATAGACCACATGGAAGTGAATCTTTAAGACAAGGACTTATGAATTCGTGTAATCCAGTATTTATTGGACTTGGTCAGAAGTTGGGAGTTGATACATATTATAAATACTTAAATAAATTTGGATTACTTTCCAAAACAGGTGTAATGCTTCCAGGTGAGGCAAATAGCATATTTATTGCTCAAAATAAATGTGGCCCAGTAGAGCTTGCAACTATAAGTTTTGGGCAAAGATTTGAGATAACTCCAATTCAGCTTGTAACAGCAGTTTCTAGTATTGCAAATGGTGGGAATTTAATTACACCAAGAATTGTAAAAGCAACGATAGATTCCAAAACAGGAGAAAGAACAGATTTGCCAGTAGAAAACAAGGGTACTGTTATTTCAAAAGAAACTTCTGAAAAAGTTTTAAGTATGATGGAATCTGTTGTTTCGGAAGGTACAGGAAAAAATGCTAAAGTTGAAGGTTATAGGATTGGAGGAAAAACTGGAACCTCAGAAGATGGTGTAAATACGGGAAAATATGTTACATCTTTTTGTGGCGTTGCACCTACTAATGACCCACAAGTTGTGGTTTTAGTTACACTTTATAATCCAACTGGAGAAGGAGGACATCAAGGTGGTGGAGTGGCAGCTCCGGTTGGAGGGCAGATTTTTAACGAGATACTACCATATTTGGAAATTGAAAAGAATTAAAAGAAATTATATTAATGGAAAGATAAAAATACTTTATATTGTAATTTCACACATTTTATGATATAATAATAAAGCATGACAATATAGCAAAATGAAAATAAATAGTGTGAGGTTAAAAATATGGAAAAAATAAGTGTAATAATACCAGCATTTAATGAAGAAGAAAACATTGCAAAAACAATAAAATTAGCAAAAGAAAGTAAAAACGTAGATGAAGTACTTGTGGTAAATAATTTAAGTACAGATAAAACAGAAGAAGTTTCAATTGCAAATGGAGCAAGAGTAGTAAATTGTAATGAACAAGGAAAAGGAAATGCAATGGAAGTTGGAATACAAATGGCTAAAAATGAAATTATAATATTTTTAGATGCAGATGTAAAATATGTAAAAGAAAATGTTGTTGAAAAATTATGCGAACCAATTATAAAAAAAGAAGTTGATTTTGTAAAATCTTCTTTTGACAGAACGACAGGTGGAACAGTAACGGAAGTAGCTGTAAAACCTGTTCTAAATTTATTATATCCAAATATGTACAAGTTCTTAGAACCAATTAGTGGAATGATTGCAAGCAAAAAATCAATATTAGAAAAACTTGTATTAGAAAAAGACTATGGTGTAGATATTGGAATTTTATTAGATGTAATAAATCAAGGATATACAGTAAAAGAAGTAAATATAGGCGAAATTGACAACTTATCTCATAACAATAAAACAAATTTAACAATGTCGAAAATGTCAACAGAAATATTAAGTGCAATTTTTAAAAGAATGCCTAAAAAATAATGGAGGAATTATGAAAGAAGAATTAATTTCAGTAATAGTACCGGTATACAAT